>PMHN01000133.1 GCA_003156695.1 Gammaproteobacteria bacterium | reverse complement strand
AGGCTGCGGAAAAACTCGTGGCTGCGCTCCACCGGCAGCAGCATCAGGTCGTGAATCGACAGGCCCGGCAGCGCCGCCAGGGTGTCTGCACTCCACTCGACACCGTGAGGCCGGAAGCGCGGCGTGGCGCCAAGTGCGCGCTCCGCCAGCTCGCGGCTGCCGATGCGCCACNNGCACCCGCACATGCATCTTGTAAGCGCGCGTCTCCAGCCAGGCAAAAAAGCGCTTGGCTCCGTACCACACCTTCTTGGTCCAGGCGCCTTCACCCTCGATCACCCACTTGCGCGCCTCGGCGGGCAGGTCGCGCCAGGGCGTATCCAGGGGAATGCTGCGCAGCTTCGCGAACTTCTCCAGATCCTCCTGGCACTCGGCATAGGACTTGGTCTGCCAGGGCTTGATCGCCCCGCCGCGCAAGGACTTGGTCTCATCGGGTATCACCAGCCCGTAGTCAATGCCGATGGTGCGGCCAAAACCGCGGCAGGCTTCGCACGCGCCCAGCGGCGAATTGAAGGAGAACAGGCTTGGCGTCGGCGTCTGGTAGGCAAGATCGCACTGTGCGCAGTGCAGCTCACTGGAAAAACGCCAGGTGTCGAGGCGCTGCGGTGTTTCAGCGTCATCCACCACCTGCAGATTGACGCGTCCGCGGCCCACGCGCAGCGCCGCTTCCAGTGATTCGAGCACCCGCCCGCGCTCCGCGCTGCCCGCGCGCAGCCGGTCCTGTACCACTTCGAGTGTGACCGCCGGGGCGCGCGCCGCGCTGCGCTTCTTGCGGCGCGCGGACGCGGACGCAGGCGTCGGCGCGGCTGGCGCCGCAGGTGCATCGCTCGTAGCGCCGGGGGCCTCAAAGAACCGCGTATAGCCCTGCCTGGCGAGCAGGTCACGTACCTCGGCGACGCTGAAATTCTCAGGCACCGGCACCGGAAAGCTCACGAGCAGCCGCGGGTCACCGGCGCGCTGGGCGCGAGCGCACAGCTCCGCGTAGATGCTCTCGGCGCTGTCGCGCCTAACTGGGTTGCCGCAGCGCTGGCAATGCAGCACCGCCGCCCGTGCGAACAGGAGCTTCAGGTGATCATTGAGCTCGGTCATCGTTCCAACGGTGGAACGTGAGGTGCGTACCGGGTTGGTCTGATCGATGGNNAGCGACGACTTGCCCGAGCCCGACACCCCCGTCACAACGATCAGCTCGTTGAGCGGGATATCGAGATCGAGCGTTTTCAGGTTGTTCTGGCGCGCACCACGTACAAGGATGGCGTCGCGGGAGGCGTCGGTCATTCCGTTACTGTCAGTTAAAAGCACCCGGGCACAGGCTCTGTAAGTGTAATGGATTCACGCCGAGTGCAATCCAGTGTTATGGCGGCCGGTCTACTGTACGTGCGCACTCCCGCTGAGGCTCGTGGCAGGGTATTTGCGTGTGCCGGTAAGCACTTACGTCGCTTGTTGGGGACACGGTGGAGCTGTGGGCGTCCGGCGCTACAATCGGCGCCGCGAAGGTTTTTTCGCAGGGAGAAGGCGCATGCATTCACGAGTGCTCTCGGGTGTTGCCCTGGCCGCGGCTGCCGCGGACATTCGGCTTGCAAGAGCGCCAACAACAACTGCAGGGGCCAGAACTCCTGCAAGGGAACGGGGTTTCTGATGATGACCAAGGCCGAATGCGACGCCGCCAGGGCCAAGAGCCCGAAATGAGCCCTGCACGGCCATGTTGACTCACCCCGCGCTCGGCTTTGGCCTCGGACTGCGCGTCGATCACTACGACGCGATCCTCGCCGAGCGCCCCGCGATCGACTGGTTCGAGGTGCTCACCGAGAACTATCTGGTGCCCGGCGGCAAGCCGCTGGATTACCTCACGCGCTTTCGCGAGCGCTACCCGCTCGCCATGCACGGGGTGTCCATGTCGATCGGCAGCAGCGCGCCGCTTGATCGCGACTACCTGCGCCAGGTGAAGGCGCTGGCTGCACGCATCGAGCCGCTGTGGATCTCGGACCACCTGTGCTGGACCGGCATCGCGGGCCGCAATACCCATGATCTGCTGCCGCTGCCCTACACCGAGGAGGCGCTCGCACACGTGGTGGAGCGCGTGCGCACGGTGCAGGACATTCTTGGCCGCCGCATCCTCCTGGAAAACGTCTCCAGTTACGTGGCGTTCCGTGATTCACGCCTCAGCGAGTGGGAATTCCTGAGCGAGATCGCGGTGCGCGCCGACTGCCTGATCCTGCTCGACGTCAACAACATCTATGTGAGCGCGGTCAATCACGAATTCCAGCCACTCGAGTACCTGCACGCCATTCCGGTCGACCGCGTGCAGCAGATCCATCTCGCCGGTCACGAGAATCGCGGCGATTACCTCATCGACACGCACGATCATCCGGTGCCCGATCCGGTGTGGGAGCTGTACGCCGCCGCCGTGCGGCGCTTTGGAGCCGTGCCGACCATGATTGAGCGCGATGACCATATCCCACCGCTCGCCGAGTTGTGTGCAGAGCTCACGCACGCCCGCGCGCTGTGCGCACGCACGCTCGCGGGTGAGGGCGTGCCGCGCGTACCGCTGCTGCAGCCGGCCGCGGCGGAGGCGTTGTGACTCGCCTGGCGGGCGTACAGGGCGACTTTCAGGACTACCTGCTGCGCGGCACTGCGGCGGTGGAGGCGCACGTCGTCGGCACGGCGCGCGTGCCGGTCGCCACGCGCCTGGGTGTCTACGGCGGTGCCTACCGCGCCCGCCTCGCCGAGGCGCTGCAGGCGAACTTTCCGGCGCTCGCGAAGCTGCTGGACAGTGCCGACTTCGGGACGCTCGCGTCGCGTTACGTGAACATGCACGACTCGTCGTTTTTTTCCATCCGTTACTACGGCCATGAGCTGCCGCAGTTCCTCAGTCACGATCCGGATTACACCGACGCGCCGGTGCTGGCCGAGCTGGCGCGCTGGGAATGGACCATGACGGGCGCCTTCGACGCCGCCGATGCCACGCCGCTCACCCACGCCGCACTGGCGCGCTTCTCACCGCGTGAGTGGGCACAGCTGCGTTTCAGCTGGCACCCAAGCGCTGCGCGCCTGGGGCTGGTGTGGAATGTGCCGCAATTGTGGCAGGCGCTCACGGACGAGACCGAGCGGCCGGCCGCGACCGTGAACCGCGAGCCGCTGCAGTGGCTCTTGTGGCGTCAGGGGCTCACCACTTATTTTCGCTCCCTGCCCGCGACCGAAGCCCGGGCGCTCGATGCCGCCCGCGACGGCTGGCCGTTTGGCGAGCTGTGCGCGCTGCTGTGTGACGAGTTGGGAGAGACACAGGCGCCGATACAGGCGGCGCTGCTTCTGCGCGGCTGGATTGACGCGGGGCTCATCGTCGGCGCCGCTTAACGCGCCTCAGCCATAGCGTACAATTGCGGTCCGTGTTTGCGCAGGACCGTTCATGACGCTCTCTTCCTACGGCAACGTGCTCGAGATGATCGGCAACACGCCGCTCATGGCCGTGCGACGCATCGATACCGGGCCGTGCGAGCTGTTTGTGAAGCTGGAGAACCAGAATCCGGGCGGCTCGATCAAGGATCGCGTCGGCCTGTATCTCATCCAGGCTGCGGAAGCCTCCGGTGCCATCAAGCCCGGCGCCACCCTGATCGAGGCCACGGCCGGCAACACCGGCCTGGGGTTGGCGCTGGTCGCCGCCCAGAAGGGTTATCGCCTGCTGCTCGTCATCCCCGACAAGATGAGTCAGGAGAAGATTTTTCACCTCCGCGCCATGGGCGCCGAGGTCATGATGACGCGCTCGGATGTGAGCAAGGGACATCCGGAGTACTACCGCGACGTCGCCGAGCGCCTGGCGCGCGAGATGCCCAACTCATATTTCGTCAACCAGTTCGGCAACCCGGCGAACGCGCAGGCTCACGAGGAAACCACGGCGCCGGAGATCTGGGAGCAGATGGGTCATAAGCTCGATGCGGTCGTGTGCGGCGCGGGCACCGGCGGCACGCTCGCCGGACTGACGCATTATTTCGCGCGCACCGCGCCGCAAGTGGAACTGGTGCTCGCTGATCCGGCAGGCTCGGGGCTTGCCTGCTACGCCACCACCGGCAAGCTCCCCGAGAAGATGACGCCGTGGCTGGTCGAGGGAATCGGTGGCGACTCGGTGCCGCCGGTGGGGGACTTTTCGCGCGTCAGGCACACCTACAGCATCCCCGACGCCGAAGCCTTTCGCACCTGCCGCGAGCTGCTCGCGCGCGAGGGAATCATCGCCGGCACCTCCACTGGCACGCTGCTCGCGGCGGCGCTGCGCTACTGCCGCGCTCAGCAGCAGCCCCGGCGCGTCGTGACCTTCGTGTGCGACAGCGGCAACAAGTATTTGTCCAAGGTCTACAACGATTACTGGATGCTGGACCAGGGGTTCATCGAGCGTGAGCATCTGGGCGACCTGCGCGACCTCATCGCGCGGCGTCACACCGAGCGCGCCGCGGTGACGGTGAATGCCACCGAAACCGTGATGGCGGCGTACCGGCGCATGAAGCTCTACGACGTGTCGCAGGTGCCGGTGATGCAGGACGGCAGGATCGTCGGCATCGTGGACGAGGAGGACATTCTGCTGGAGGTGGTCGCCAATCCCGCGCACTTCAACGAGCCGGTGACCCGCGCCATGGCGAGCCACCTGGTGACCGTGCCGGTGAATGCGCCGATGGCCCAGCTCATGGAGATCTTCAGGCGCGGCATGGTGGCGATCGTCGTGCACAACAAAGAGTTCCAGGGACTCATCACGCGCATTGACCTGCTCAACTGGCTGCGGCGCCGGATGTAGGCCCAGGTCCCTAGCACGACTGACACAAGCGGAGGTAGCTTTTGCATGAATGACGAGTCCCGGGAGCAGCGCTTCGCGACGCGGGTGATTCACGGCGGGCAGCGCCCCGACCCGCTTACCGGTGCGGTGATTACGCCGATCTACGCGACCTCCACCTACGTGCAGTCCAGTCCCGGTGTGCACCAGGGCTACGAGTATTCACGCAGTGGGAATCCAACACGCGACGCGTTGCAGGCGGCGGTGGCGAACCTCGAGGGTGGCGCCGCCGGATTCGCCTTCGCCTCCGGGATGGCCGCGAGCGCGACGATCCTGGAGCTGCTCGACAGCGGCTCGCACATCATCGCCATGAACGATCTGTACGGGGGCACCTACCGGCTGCTGGAGAACGTGCGCAAACGTTCGGCCGGCCACCAGGTGTCGTTCGTGGATTTGTCGGACCCCGGGGCGTTCGAGGCCGCGATCCGTCCCGACACGCGCCTGGTGTGGGTGGAGACGCCGACCAACCCGCTGCTGAAGCTCGTGGACCTAAGCGCCGTGGCGGCGATCGCCAGGCGGCGCGGCCTCATCTCGGTGTGCGACAACACCTTCGCGACCCCTTTCATCCAGCGCCCGCTCGAGCACGGCTTCGACATCGTCGTGCATTCGACCACCAAGTACCTGAACGGCCACTCGGATGCGATCGGCGGAGCTGCGGTCGTGCGCGCCGATGCCGATCTTCAGGAGCGTATCGGCTACCTGCAGAACGCCGCCGGCGGGGTGTCAGGACCGTTTGATTCGTTCCTGACGCTGCGAGGGATCAAGACACTCGCGCTGCGCATGGAGCGGCACTGCGCCAACGCGCTCGAGATCGCCACCTTCCTCGAGCAGCACCCCAAGGTCGAACGCGTGTACTACCCGGGATTGGCGAGCCACCCACAGCACGCGCTCGCGCAGCGGCAGATGTCCAGCGGCTACGGCGGCATCGTCACGGCGGTGCTGCGCGGCGGGCTGGAGGCGGCGCGCCGCACCCTCGAGCGCTGCCACCTGTTTGCGCTCGCCGAGAGCCTCGGGGGCGTGGAGAGTCTCATCGAGCATCCGGCGATCATGACGCATGCCTCGCTCCCGGCCGCGATGCGCGCGTCGCTCGGGATCGGCGACGGGCTCATCCGGCTGTCGGTTGGCGTCGAGGACGTGCACGACCTGATTGCGGAGCTCAAGCAGGCACTCGCGTGAGCGAGCCTCTGCCCGTTGTGCTGGTGCCGGGCCTGCTGTGCTCGGCGCGGCTGTACGCGGCGCAGATTCCCCGCTTGTGGACCTGCGGCCCGGTGACGGTCGCCGATCACACCCGCGACGACAGCATGGGCGCCATCGCGCGCCGCATCCTGGCCGCCGCGCCACCGCGCTTCGCGCTCGTGGGTTTGTCGATGGGAGGTTACCTCTCGTTCGAGATCCTGCGTCAGGCGCCCGAGCGAGTCGCGCAGCTCGCGCTGCTGGATACCACGGCGCGTCCTGACGTGCCGGAGGCGATTGCCGCGCGCCGCGCGCAGATCGCGCTGGCGGTGAGCGGCCGCCTCGCGGAAGTGGCCGATGCGCAGTTCATGCGCCTGGTCCATCCGGCACGGCGCGGAGATGCAGACCTGCGGGAACTCAACCGGCTGATGTCGCAGGAGGTGGGAGCCGAGGGATTTGCGCGGCAGCAGACGGCGATCGTAGGACGCGTCGACTCGCGGCCAATGCTCAAGGACATCCGCTGTCCCACGCTGGTGCTGGTGGGGGAGGCGGACGAACTCACGCCGCCCGACCGGGCCGCCGAGATTGCCAATGGTATCGCCGGGGCGCGGCTCGTGACGGTGCCCGACTGCGGGCATCTGTCCCCGATCGAGCGGCCGGAAGCGGTGACGCACGCGCTGCTCGAATGGCTGCATACCTGACGCCCCACCCGGACGCCCCGGGCGACGCGGTGTGGCAGATCGCCGTCGAGGTGAACCTCGTGGCCAGCTCAAGCCTCAACTGCCAGTATTCGCTGCACGGCGACCTGGCGCGGGTGCGGGTACCCGGTACGCGCGCCGGCCGCCGCGCCGATGGCTTGTGGCAACACACCTGTTTCGAGATGTTCGTGGCCGCGGACGGTGAGCCGGGCTACCTCGAGTTCAACTTCTCTCCGGGCCTCGACTGGGCGGCGTACCGCTTCGGCGCATATCGCGAGGGCATGACGCCTGCGAATCTTGCCCAGGCGCCGGGCCTGAACGTGCGGCGCTCCGCCGATCGTCTGGATCTGTCGGCCACCGTGCACCTCGCGGGGTTGAAGGCATTTCCCCAGGCGCAGCGGCTGCGCGTTGCGCTCGCGGCGGTCGTCGAGGAGGACAGTGGTAGGCTTTCGTACTGGGCGCTGCAACACCCGCCCGGCAACCCCGACTTCCATCACGCGGATGGTTTCGCACTCGAGCTGAGCGGCGCATGAAGTGTGGCAACGCATGAAGTTTGGTATCGACCGGTTCCTCGAAGAACCACAGTTGCGTGAGCCGCTCGCAGGAAGGCGCGTGGCGCTGCTGGCGCATCCGGCGTCGGTGACGCGCGACCTCACCCATTCGCTGGATGCGCTCGCGGCCTTGAGCGACCTGCGCCTGAGCGCAGCATTCGGACCCCAACACGGTCTGCGCGGCGACAAGCAGGACAACATGATCGAGTCGCCGGACTACGCGGATCCGGTGCACGGCATCCCGGTGTTCAGTCTCTACGGCGCCGTGCGCCGGCCGACCGCGGCCATGATGAATACGTTCGACGTGCTGCTCGTCGACCTGCAGGATCTGGGTTGCAGGATTTACACCTTCATCACCACGCTGCGCTATGTGCTGGAGGCGGCGGCGCAGCAGCACAAGGAAGTATGGGTGCTCGATCGGCCGAATCCGGTCGGCCGTCCCGTGGAGGGACTGGCGTTGCGACCAGGTTGGGAGAGCTTCGTGGGCGCCGCTGCGCTGCCCATGCGGCACGGGCTCACCATGGGGGAACTGGCGCGCTGGTTCGTGGCCACACTGCGCCTCGACGTGAAGTGCCAGGTGGTGTCGATGCAGGGCTGGGCGCCTCATGCAGCGCCGGGTTTTGGCTGGCCGCTGGGCGAGCGGACCTGGGTGAACCCAAGCCCCAACGCGCCGAACCTGTGGATGGCGCGCTGTTATGCCGGCTCCGTGATGCTGGAGGGCACGACGTTGTCGGAAGGGCGCGGCACGACACGGCCGCTGGAGCTCTTGGGTGCGCCGGACCTGGACATCCCGGCGCTGCTGCGGGAGATGCAGGCGCTCTCGCCCGCATGGCTGCGCGGCTGCCGCCTGCGCCCGTGTTGGTTCGAGCCCACGTTCCACAAGCACGCGGGCAAGCTGTGCGCGGGATTGCAGGTGCACGTGGAAGATGCGGCGTACTACGACCACGAAGCATTCCGTCCCTGGCGGCTGTTCGCATTGGCATTCAAGGCGCTGCGGCGCCTGCGGCCGGACTACCCGCTGTGGCGCGACTTCCCCTACGAATACGAGCAGGGAAAGCTCGCCATCGATGTGATCAATGGCNNAAGCTCGCCATCGACGTGATCAACGGCAGTGAACTGCTGCGCCGCTGGGTGGATGATCCGGCGTCGACGCCGGCGGACCTGGACAAGCTGTTGGCGGCCGACGAGGCCGACTGGCTCATGCGGCGCCAGGCTGCGCTGCTTTACTGACAGCATTTGCCCGCAAGGAGCCCGCGCCGCGCGGCGTCTCATTCGTCGCTGCCAGCTCGCGGGTGCTGCGGGTCCTCGCGCGAATCCGGCTGCTTCCCGATGCTGATCGACACCGCCACGTCCCAGGCATTGTGAATCCCGGTAAACAGCAGCAGCATGGATACCGCGGCTACGCCGTACAGGCTTTGTTCCGTGCGGTGCACTGTCAGGAACGCCATGGCGAGCAGGGCAGCGTAGGCCAGCATCGGCAAGAGCGCGTGCCAGAGCCAGTCCTCGAGCACGGCGACATAGATGCCGGCGCGCCGCATGCCCGCGGCGACGGCGCCAGCGTAGATCAGGCCCACAGCGCCCGCGGCGCCGAACCCAATGCTCAGACTGGTCGCGGTCTGGTGTGGCGCGCACAGGAAGGCCGCCAGCCCGAGCACGGTGCAGAAGTGCACGATCGTCGGTGTGACAAAGGCGCGCAGGCCCCTTATGTTCGCCCGGCGCGCTTGCGCGACCAGCACGATGACAACGAAGGTCAGGCCCGTGAGCCCGGCCCCCGCCGAGCCCGTGATGACGCAGAAGTTGCTCCAATCCGCAAGCATCGCCGGCACGGGCTGCATACACGCAGACTAAGTTGATCATGCACCGGCAGCAACCATCAACCCCGTGACCCTCGCGCGCCTGCAGCCAGCTCGGCGCCGGCGCCCGAACGGGGTGTTCAGCGAGCGGTGGTGGCGCTATCGGTTTGCTGGAGCTCGCGCTTCTGGGCGCTCTCAGGGCGTTACGTCGACGCCCGCAGTTGGAGGTGGCGGGAGAACGAAGACCCGCCGGGTAATTTGCGCAGCGAGTTGCTCACGCGGATACCAGCGCGCCAGCACGTCCTTATCGAACAGTTCGGTGTTGTCGCGCGCGAACGTAACGAAATCAGGCGGCCGGGTCTGTTCCATGCGCTCGGCGATCAGGGACAGAAACGCGATCGTGACCGTCTGATTGAAGGCCTGCGGCTTTCCGGCCCGCAGCGCCATCGCGCGCAGCGTCCGTGAGAGGAGCCACACGGTTTCCGCAAAATCATGTCGCCGCAGCATCTCGAAGGCCATGCGCACATGCTCGCGATGCGGGAAGTCCGCGGCATCAATCTCGCCGCGCACGAAGCGCGCGAGTTCCGGGCACTCAGGGTGCATCCGCGCCGCCCTCGCGCAACTGATGGGAGTCGCGCGCGGTGAGGTCGAGCCCGTAGACGGCCTTCAGCGCTTTCACCTTCTTAAGGGTCGCGGCGGAGAAGGGCGCCTTGCCTTCGAAGGCGTGCAGGACGATGCCCTCGAGAAGATCCCCGAGTGACAGCTCGAGCTCGGTCGCCAGCGCCTTGAGGACCTTCAGCAGGTGGCTCTCGAGGCGCACGCCGGTCTGGGTGCGCGTGATCTGCTTCATGCGTTAAATGGTAACATAGTAACAATGTACCATCAAGGTGCGCCGTCTTCCCCAGTGCCCCGTGAGCCCAGGCTTGATCCATATCCCCATGGGGTATAGTGCGGCCCGCAGCGAATGTCGGAGAGGGTTCGAATCCGCCGCGCAGGTAGCTTTGGATAAAGGACTCGATGAACTTCGGCCGGCCCTGGATGATTGCCAGCCTGACAGCGCTTCTGATGACGTCTGGCATCGCAAGCGCGGCGGTCGATGTTGACTCCGGTGGGCAGCCGACGCAGGCCGCCGCGCAGGGATTGCAGGAGCAATCCAACGATCGCTTCTCGATTCACTGGCAGGCAACCTACGTGGAGCAGGAGACCTCGGGCTTCAATGCGCCCTACAGCGGACCCAATAGCCTTTCTGCCAACAGCGGCCGGGAAACCGTCGACACCACCCTCTTCGCCGGCGCGCGGCTCTGGTCGGGGGCGGAGGCCTGGATCAACCCGGAAATCGATCAGGGGTTCGGTCTGGACGACACACTCGGCGTCGCGGCATTTCCAAGCGGCGCGGCCTACAAGGTCGGCAAGGACCAGCCGTACCTGCGGCTGCCGCGCCTGTTTGTGCGCCAGACACTCGATCTCGACGACGACCGCGAGGACACCGGCGGGGGTGCCAACGCGTTCGAGGCCCGGCACAGCGCCAATCGCTGGGTATTCACCGTCGGCAAGTTCGCCGTAACGGACGTCTTTGATACCAACCAGTACGCTCACGATCCTCGCAACGACTTCCTCAACTGGGCCGTCATAGATGCGGGCACCTTCGATTACGCGGCGGACGCCTGGGGTTACACCGTGGGAGCAGCCGCCGAGTGGTACCAGGGGTCGTGGACGTTGCGCGAGGGCGTGTTCGATCTGTCCAACGTGCCGAACAGCCCCCATCTGGATCCGGGATTTCATGAGTTTCAGATGGATGTGGAGCTCGAGCGGCGTTACGAGCTCTGCGGCATGGGCGGCCGGGTGCTGCTTACGGTGTTCGACAACCGCGCACGCATGGGATTGCTCGATGAGGCGGTCGCGCTCGCGCAGGCCACCGGCACGCCGGTCGACATCGCCGCAGTGCGCAGCTACCGCAGTCGTGCCGGGGCCAGCCTCGGTCTGGAGCAACCGCTGTCGGCCGATCTGGGTCTCTTCGCGCGCGTGGGCAAAGCCGACGGCAACACGGAAATCTACGAATTCAGCGATATCGACCGGACGCTCTCCGGCGGACTGTCGCTGAAGGGCTCACGCTGGAGCCGTCCGGGCGACACGATCGGTCTTGCGCTCATCGACGACGGCATCTCCGCTGCACGCGAGCGTTATCTCAACGCCGGCGGTCTGGGCATCCTCGTGGGCGACGGCAAACTGCCGCATCCCGGTCCCGAACAGATCGTGGAGACCTATTATGAGGCGGCCCTGCTGGCACAGGTTCACCTGACTCTCGATTACCAGTGGGTCAACAACCCGGGCTATAACCGCGACCGTGGGCCGGTACCGATCGTCGCCGTGCGGCTGCACGCGCAGTTCTGATCAATCGGCCCCAGGGTGACCCCGTCGCCGCGGTTCTGTTCTAATGTCGGGTTCCATGCAGACCGCACGCGATATTTCCGGCTACCGCAGGCACTGGGCAGAACGCTTCGGCACTGCCCCGTTCCTGCCCATGTCGCGCGCGGAAATGGACCTCCTGGGCTGGGACAGCTGCGACGTCATCATCGTTACCGGCGATGCCTACGTCGATCACCCGAGTTTCGGCATGGCAATCGTCGGACGGGTGCTCGAGGCGCAGGGCTTTCGTGTCGGCATTATCGCGCAGCCGGACTGGCACAGTGCGGCGGCCTTCGCGGCGCTGGGTGCGCCGAACCTGTTCTTCGGCATCACCGCCGGCAACATGGATTCGATGGTGAACCGCTACACCGCGGACCGCCGCATTCGCAGCGACGATGCCTACACCCCGGGCGGCGCGGGCGGCAAGCGACCGGACCGCTCGGTCATCGTCTACGCGCAGCGAGCGCGCGAGGCGTATCGCGAGGTGCCGATCGTCATCGGCGGCATCGAGGCATCGCTGCGGCGTATCGCGCATTTTGACTACTGGTCGGAAAAAGTACGCCGCTCGGTGCTGCTCGACGCCAAGGCCGACATGTTGGTTTATGGCAATGGCGAACGCCAGATCTGCGAACTCGCGCACCGCCTCGCGGCCGGCGAGCGCATCGATGCCATCACGGATCTGCGCGGCACGGTGTTCGTCCGAAAAAATACGCCGACGGACTGGATTGAAGTTGATTCCACGCATCTGGACGCGCCCGGACCCCTGAATCCGCCGCTTGATCCTTACGCCATGGCGGCCACCGCGCCGGACGCTGCAGTAGCTGCGCCCGACGCTGCAGCAGCAGCCAACTCTGCAGTGGCGGTGCCGCCCTGCGCCAGCCCTGCGGCGGCGCCGGGCGCCGAGAAGGTGGTGCGCTTCGTGCGCCGCGTGAAGAACGCCGATCGCGGGCGCAGCGTTATCCGCATGCCCTCGCACGAGGCGGTCGCCGCCGACCCGGTGTTGTATGCGCACGCCAGCAGGATCCTGCACCTGGAATCCAACCCCGGCAACGCGCGTGCGCTGGTGCAACGCCACGGCGACACCGACGTGTGGCTGAATCCGCCGCCGATCCCGCTCACCATGAAGGAGATGGACTGGGTGTATGAGCGGGCGTACGCCCGCGCGCCGCACCCGTTCTACGGCGCTGCCAACATCCCCGCCTACAAGATGATCCGCTTCTCGGTCGCGATCCAGCGTGGCTGCTTCGGCGGCTGCACCTTCTGCTCCATCACCGAGCACGAGGGTCGCATCATCCAGAGCCGCTCGGAAGATTCGGTGCTGCGCGAGATCGAGGAGGTGCGCGACAAGGTGCCGGGATTCACCGGTGTCATTTCCGATCTCGGCGGCCCGACCGCCAACATGTATCGGCTCGCGTGCAAGAGTCCCGAGATCGAGAGCGCCTGCCGCCGGCCGTCCTGCGTGTTTCCCGCCGTCTGCCCGAACTTGAATACCGATCACGCGCCGCTCATACGCCTGTATCAGCGCGCGCGCCAGATGCCCGGCATCAAGAAAGTGCTGATCGCTTCTGGTGTGCGCTACGACCTCGCGATCGAGTCTCCCGAGTATGTGAAGGAGCTCGCACAGCACCATACCGGCGGTTACTTGAAGATCGCGCCGGAGGCGCTCGCGGACGGGCCGCTCTCCAAGATGATGAAACCCGGCGTAGGCGCGTATTACAAATTCAAGGAGCTCTTTGACCGTTACTCGAAAGAGGCGGGCAAGGAGCAGTACCTCATTCCTTATTTCATCGCCGCTCACCCGGGCACTTCCGATGAGGACATGCTGGAGCTTGCCCTGTGGCTGAAGAAGAACCGCTACCGCGCGGATCAGGTGCAGGCCTTCCTGCCCTCGCCGATGGCGACCGCGACGGCCATGTATCACAGCGGCAAGAATCCGCTGCGCAGGATCACCCGCACAAGCGAAGAGGTGCGCATTCCCAAGGGTTTGAAAGTTCGCCGCCTGCACAAGGCCTTTCTGCGTTACCACGATCCGAACAACTGGCCGATCTTGCGCGAAGCGCTGCGGCGCATGGGCCGGGCGGATCTCATTGGCAACGGCAAGCAGCACCTGGTGCCCGCGTGGCAACCGCCGGGATCGGTCGATGCGCCCCAAGGCAAGCGTCAGCCTAAGCCCGCGCGGCCGTTTCGCACGCAGCACACGCGTTAGTACCCTCGGCGAGCGAACCGGAGTAGGGTCGCAGGCATGCGCGGCATCACTTCCGCATCGCTCGCCGTCACGGCCCTCGCGCTTGGCGTGCTGGCCCTCGTCGCAGGCCCGGCTGTCTCCCAAAGCGGCGGACCTCCCGGAGGTGCGCAAGCGACTCTTCTTCAGATCGATGGCGCGATTGGCCCCGCCACGTCACGCTATTTCGTGCGTGGTCTCGAAGCGGCGCAAGCGCGCGGCAGCCGACTCCTCATCGTGCAGATCGATACGCCCGGTGGTCTTGACACCGCCATGCGCGACATCATTCGCGCAATTCTCGCCTCGCCCATTCCCGTCGTGAGCTACGTCGCGCCATCGGGCGCGCGTGCGGCCAGCGCCGGCACCTATATCCTGTACGCAAGCCACATCGCTGCCATGGCGCCTGCAACTAATGTGGGAGCGGCAACGCCGGTGTCGATCGGCGGCGGCGAAGAAGCGCCGGCGCCTGCCGGTCCTCCCGGCGCACCCGGCGCTGCCCCCGCCAAAGATGCGCATGCTGCGGAGCCTGCGACGCCGATGGAACGCAAGATGATCAACGACGCTGCGGCGTACCTGCATAGCCTCGCGGAGTTGCGCGGCCGCAATGTGGAGTGGACCAACGAGGCTGTGCGCGGCGCCGCGAGCCTGCCGGCGAGCGAGGCGCTGAAAAAGCATGTCATCGATCTTATTGCGCGCGACATACCGGACCTTCTGGCGCAGATCGACGGCCGTGAGGTGCTCATTGGCAACCGAACTGTAAAGCTTGCGACACAAGGGCTCACCGTCGAGCGCATCGATCCGGACTGGCGCACCAAGCTGCTATCGGTCATTACCCATCCCACGATTGCCTACGGGCTTTTACTGATCGGCCTCTACGGGCTCTTGCTCGAGGGCTACAATCCCG
>PMHN01000085.1:4083-4629 GCA_003156695.1 Gammaproteobacteria bacterium | reverse complement strand
GCCTTCCAGGACGTCGATGTGCTCATGGGGCCCACCACACCCACACCGGCTTTCGCAATCGGGGCGAAGACGGCCGATCCCATCACCATGTATCTGAACGATATCTACACCATCGGCGCCAACCTCGCGGGCCTGCCGGCGGTGTCGGTACCCTGCGGCTTCGTGCAGGACCTGCCGGTGGGACTGCAGATCGTTGGTCCGCACTTCAGCGAGGCACGCGTTCTGGCTGTCGCGCATGCGCTGCAGCGCGCCACCGACTGGCACACGCGCATACCCGCGGGGTTTGCATGAGCGCCTGGGAAACAGTGATCGGGCTGGAGATTCACGCGCAGCTCGCGACCAAATCCAAGCTCTTCTCCGGTTCCGCCACCGCCTATGGGGCGCCTCCCAACACGCAGGCCAATCTCGTGGACCTGGGATACCCGGGTGTGCTGCCGGTGCTGAACGCGGAAAGCGTGCGCATGGCGGTGAAGCTGGGACTGGCGATCAACGCGCGCATCGCGCCGCGGTCGGTATTTGCGCGTAAGAACTACTTCTATCCGGACC
>PMHN01000085.1:0-4055 GCA_003156695.1 Gammaproteobacteria bacterium | reverse complement strand
TCGGCATCACGCGCGCGCACCTCGAGGAAGACGCGGGCAAGTCGCTGCACGAGGGGCTGCCGGGAGTCACCGGCATTGATCTGAACCGCGCCGGTACGCCGCTGGTGGAGATCGTTTCCGAGCCGGACATGCGCTCGGCCAGGGAAGCCGTTGCCTACATGAAAAAGGTGCACACCCTGGTGCGCNNGCGACGGCAACATGCAGGAGGGCTCGTTCCGCTGCGACGCCAACGTCTCGGTGCGCAAGGCCGGCGCGGACAAGTTCGGCACGCGCGCGGAAATCAAGAATCTAAACTCCTTCCGCTACATCGAGCGCGCCATCAATTTTGAGGTCGCGCGGCAGATCGAGCTCATCGAGTCGGGCGGCAAGGTGGTGCAGGAGACGCGCCTCTACGACCCTGACAAGGGCGAGACGCGCTCCATGCGCTCCAAGGAAGAGGCCAACGACTACCGCTACTTCCCGGACCCGGACCTCCTGCCGGTGGTGCTGGACGAGAAATTCATCGAGGCGGTGCGCGCGACACTCCCGGAACTGCCCGACCACAAGGCGACACGCTTCGCCAGGGACTACGGGCTTTCGGCCTACGACGCCGGGGTACTGACTGCGAGCCGGGAGCTCGCGGACTACTATGAAAAGGTCGTGCGCGCGGTGCCGCGGGAGCCCAAGCTCGCCGCGAACTGGGTCATGGGCGAGTTCGCCGCGGCCCTGAACAAGGAAAGCCTCGACGTCACGGCCGCCCGGATGTCGCCGGAAAACCTCGGCGGGCTGATGCTGCGCATATCGGACCAGACGGTCTCCGGCAACGTTGCCAAAGTCGTGTTCGCGACGATGTGGTCGAGCGGAGCGGTCGCGGACACGGTGATCGCGGAGCAAGGCCTTAAGCAGATCACGGACGCTTCCGCCATCGAATCCGAGATCGACGCGGTGATCGCGAGAAATCCCGGCCAGCTCGCCGATTACCGGGCAGGCAAGGACAAGCTGTTCGGCTTTTTTGTCGGTCAGGTGATGAAGGCGACCGGCGGCAGAGCGAACCCCGCGCAGGTGAATGAACTGCTGCTGCGCAAGTTGCGCGCATGACGCGCGGATAAGTGATGACCGATCTCGTCCGTCGCTTCATATTCGAAAAGCGGCCCGTGCGTGGCCACTGGGTGCACCTTATGGGCGCGTGGCGCGACCTGCGCACGCACGCCGATTACCCACCTGCGGTGCGGGATCTGCTCGGCCAGGCCGTCGCCGCCTCGGTGCTGCTGGCGGCAACCCTGAAGTTCCGCGGCACGCTGACCTTCCAGCTGCAGGGCGACGGCGCGCTCAACCTTCTGGTGGCCCAGTGCACGCACGATTTCCGGCTGCGGGCGGTGGCGCGCTTCGATGCCGTCGCGGTCCGGGATCTGGCTGGCGATACGCGCCGCGGCGCCGTGTTTCGCCAGCTCGTCGGTACGGACGGCAAAATCACCGTAACCATCGAAGCGGATGAAAAAAGCATGCGCTACCAGGGCGTAGTGCCCCTGGCCGGCACCTCGCTCGCGGAATCGCTGGAGGCGTACTTCGCCTCCTCGGAGCAGCTGCCCACGCGCGTGCTGCTCGCCGCCGACGACACGCACGGCGCGGGGCTCCTCGTGCAAAAGCTCCCCGACGCCGACGCAGATCATCCGGAGGAGGTCGCGGCCGCGTGGGAGGAGGCGCAGCGCGGAATCGAGCGCCTGGATGCGGCGCATCTGCTGGACGCACCGGTCGAAAAGCTGCTCGCGCAGGGGTTCCCGGGTCGCGACTTGCGGCTGTTTCGTGGCGCTCCGGTGCTGTTCGAGTGCCGGTGCAGCTCGGGAAGGGTCGCGGGCCTCTTGCGGGCCCTGGGGGAGGACGAGGTGCGCGACGTATTGAAGGAGCAGGGCGCCGTGACCGTGACCTGCGAGTTCTGCCACCGCCCCTATCGGTTCGACGCTGTGGACGTCGAGACCCTGTTCTCCGAGGCCCAGTCCGCCGGAGGGTCGGGCGCGATCCATTGACCCTCATGAGAGCATGATTGTCTCGCATGAGAGACAATCATGCCTGGCTTCGGCATCCATGATGATCCCGCCAGCGCCGAGCAGCGCGATATGTCGTGTACCGCCTGGGCAAGAGTTAAAGAGTTGTACAATTCACCGAATGCCAGCATCCCATTCCCACCTGCTGACTTGGCTGCGTGCTGCGGGTGAGCCCTCTCGCCTCCGCCTGCTGGCGCTGTGCACCGAGGCTGCCTTAAGCGTTTCCGACCTCGCGCAGGCGCTGGGCCAAAGCGAACCGCGTGTGTCGCGGCACCTGAAAATCCTTTGCGAAGCAGGGCTCATCGAGCGTTTGCGACAGGGGCAGTGGGTCCACTACCGCCTCACGGGCAACGCGCCTGCGGCGAGTTTCGTGCGGGGACTGCTGGCGCAACTCGAGCGCCGCGATCCGGTGCTGCTCGGCGACGCGACCGCGGCGCGCGCGCTCGCGGCACCCGAACAGGAAGGTCTCGCGCGCGGCGGACACTCCCGCCTGGGCCGCGCGCTGGCCGAATTTACGGCGGCCAGCGGGCTCGTGGCACCCCTTGATTCCGTGCTCCTTGTGGGCGTGCATCATCTGCAGTTGCTGGAGACCGCCGCCATCGCGGCCCGCCAGTGCACGGCCATCGCGCACTCGCGCCGTGCGGCANNGGTTTTAGCTGCCGGGTGCTGAAGGGCACGATCGCGGAAGGATCCAACGCCGGCGGACTGGCACGAGCCGGAGCGTTTTTCGATGCGGTGATCCTGGATCACCCCGCCTCTGGCGGCGCAGCGCTGGCGCGCCTGTTGGCGGAGGTCCGGGCGATCCTGGCCCCGGCGGGGAGGCTGTGGATCTTCGAGCCCTACGACTCGCTCGAGAGGTCAGACGAGCGGGTGGTGGAGCATCCGCTGGCGCGGCTGCGGCGATTGTTGAGCGCGGCCGGCCTGCAGTGCGAGCGCCTGAGTCCGATCGAGGCCGATGGCGAGCACGTGCTGGCCGCTGTCGGCCGCGTCCCCGCGGCGCTGCCCGCAGAGCTCGCCACTTCCGGCGGGGCGCGCGCCGCGGGACCACGCGCATGAGCGCGCAGCCGATCCGCGTGTCGTTCGAGTTCTTTCCGCCGGCGGATGCCGCGATGGAAACAACATTGTGGAGTTCGGTCGAGCGCCTGGCGCCGCTGGCGCCGCACTTTGTGTCGGTGACCTACGGCGCCGACGGCTCCACGCGCGAGCGCACGCACAACATCGTGACGCGTATCCAGGATGAGACCACGCTCACCGGCGCGCCGCACCTGACCTGCATTGGCGCTGCGCGCGGCGAGATCCTCGACATCGCGCGCGCTTACTGGGACCAGGGCATTCGTCACCTGGTGGCGCTGCGCGGTGATCCGCCACGCTCATCGGGCGGCTATACGCCACACCCGGACGGTTTTGCCTATGCCGCGGACCTGGTAGCGGGGCTCAAGCTCGTCGCACCCTTCGATGTGTCCGTAGCGGCCTACCCGGAAGTGCATCCGGAGGCGCGTTCCGCCGAGGCGGACCTCGCCAATCTCAAGCGCAAGATCGACGCCGGGGCGACACGCGCCATCACGCAGTTTTTCTACGATACCGAGCTGTTTGTGCGCTTCCGGGATCGCTGTGCAGCCGCCGGTATCACGGCGCCGATCGTGCCGGGGATTCTTCCCATCACGCGCTTTGCGCAGGTGCAGCGCTTTGCGCAGAGCTGCGGCGCCGCGATTCCCGAGTGGCTGCGCGAGCGCTTCAGCGGGCTCGATGAGGATGCGGAGACGCGCCGGCTGATCGCCGCCAGCCTCGCCATCGAGCAGGTGCAGGCACTCGTCCGGCACGGTGTGCAGGAGTTTCATTTCTACACCCTCAATCGCGCCGAACTCACCTACGCCATCTGCCACACGCTCGGCTTGCGCCCGCAGCGTGCACCGCCCGTGGCAACCGCGGTGCAGATTCAATGAGTGCCGGCGGACACAGCGCGCCGCACGCCGACCACAACGCGGCCAGCACCCCCGCCGCCGCCGCGCCGTTCGCGGTCGAGCCCCCGGACGA
>PMHN01000065.1:6193-17934 GCA_003156695.1 Gammaproteobacteria bacterium | reverse complement strand
ATGTAACAGGCGCATGACGATGATGGTCGTGGGCCAGGTAATGAGTTGCACCAGGACGCGAGCGGTCACTATCCAACGGACCCCGGACAACGCCTGCCCCTTCAGATGCCGATCGCTCATCGCGGCGGCTCGGCGTAGAGAAAATGCCGCGGCGTCGTCACACCCTCACTGCATATGTAGGCGTGCTCAGCCGCCGGCAGCAAGCGTTCGGAAACGTACTGCGCGAGTGGGCACGTATCGGGCATCGATGCATTGTACAGTCCCGACAGCTGACTCTGCTGACTCCGCGGCGACCAGGGCGTCGGCAGTCGCCGGTAATAAGATGCGCGACACAATTGCGACGGTCTCGGTAGACTGTTTCGGAACGCACTGTTACGTTGGCACGGCGAATGATCACGCGATTCGTACTGCGAAATTCCGATCCGGGGCTAAATTGCCTGCGTCCGTGACCACCCCGGCGGTGGTGGTTGGTTCCGGCCTGGGCGCGCTCGGGGCGCTGCGGCTACTACGTCGTGCCGGGATACCGGTTTACTCGTTGAGCGTGGTGCCTTCGTTTGAGTCCAGGTCGCGCTGGTTCCGTCCGCTGCCCGGCGTACGCGAAACGCTCGCCGACGGTGCGCCGCTCGCGCGCGTGCTGGAGGCGAGTTCGCTCGAGCGCGGCGTGCTGGTGCCGTGCAGCGACCGCATGCTGACTGCGGTGGCCGAGCTGCCCGCGGCGCTCGCGGCGCGTTTCCCGAGTAGTACCGCCTCACCGGCGGCGGTAGCTCAGCTCACCAGCAAGGCGAAGTTCGCGACCTTGCTCGATGCGCTTGATATACCGCACCCGCGGACACTGATTATCGATGACCCACGGGATCTGGAGCGCTTCGCTGACGCGCAATTCCGGGAGCTGTTTCTCAAGCCGGTCGACTCGGCGAGTTTCATGCGGCGCTACGGTGTCAAAGCGTACCGTGTGCAGAACCTGGCAGACGCTCGCGCGCAGCTCGCGCGCATCCATGGCGACGGGCACCGCGTAGTGGTGCAAGAGTATGTGCCTGGACCCGGCTCGGATCATTTCCTGATCGATGGTTTCGCGGGGGCGAATGGCAAGGTGCGTGCACTGTTCGCGCGCCGACGCCTGCGAATGTATCCGCCGGATTTCGGCGACAGCACGCACATGATCAGCGTGCCCCTTTCTGAGGTCGAGCCGGCGCTGCAGTCACTGCGCAAGATTCTGGCGGCAATTCGCTACCGTGGCATCTTCAGCGCCGAATTCAAGGCCAACGCGAGCGACGGGACCTTCAAGATTCTCGAAATCAATGCGCGCGTCTGGATCTACGTCGAGTTCGCCGGTCGCTGCGGAGTCGACGTGTGCACGATGGCCTATCGCGACGCGCTGGGCCTGCCGCTCGGGGACCTGCCCGCCTACCGCAGTGGTGTACGCCTGGTCTCACCATACAAGGATCTCGCGGCGGCGCAGTACGCTTGGTCGCAGCGGCAGCTGTCCAAGCGCGCGTGGCTGCGATCGTGGTTCGGCGCGCAGCAGCCGCACTTCAACTGGACGGACCCGGCGCCCGCACTGCGGGACTGGTACGACATGTCGTACGGAGCTCTGCGGCGCGTGTTGCGTCGCACTTCGGCGGCGTCATAAGCAAACCCGGCGTCACCAGTCGTGACGGTGCCAGTCAACCGCCGCGACGCGCGCTCTACTCGCTCAGCCGGTACACGGCGGTGAGGAATATCTCGTTCATCGTGTAGCCCGTCGCCAGTCCCTGTTCTGCGACGATTGTAGGAACGGTCTCGGCCGTGCGCACGTTGTGGTCAAAACGCAGGCGATACTGGACGCGGCGGTTCGGCGCGAAGGTAACGCCGACCCCGGCGACCAGGTAGTGATCGATGAAACCGATGGTCTCGTAGTTCTCGTGCGTGAACGACCCGTCGACTTCGGCAGTGAGGTTCGGGGTCACCTCGCGCTGCACGCGTGCTTGGGCGCTCGCGCGCGTGACGTCCAGCCCCGCGGGAATCCCCTCCAGGATGAATTCCGCGAGCTGCAGCGGCGTGGGTTCGATGGTGTAGGTGTCGCGCTCCCACGCGCCCGTCACTGCGATGGTGGTACGGTTCTCCTTGTACTGCCATCCCAGCGTGCCGTAGGTATCGAGATAGTTGCCGGCGCTGCCCACGCCCGGCGCGATCACTGTCGCGGCCGCAGCGCCGCTCGTCAGTCCCCGGAAGCTGTCCGAGGCGTCCGTGAACTGGCGGCCCCCGGAGATGGTCACTGACTGGAACGGCGTCAGGTCCCGTGCGAGTGTCAGCTGCGCAAGCAGCGCCGAAGTCCACGGCCCGGTGTCGTCCACCTGCCCCACCCCCAGATCCAGCGAGACGGTGGTGCGCGTCCCGCGCGTGTCATAGCGCAGGTAGAACTTCCTGCGGTCGTAGTCGGGGTTGACGTCGGTGTCCTGGAAGCGGATCTCGGAGACGTCGGCGTTGAGCGAGATGCTCGAGGCCACCGACAGGTCATCGCCTATGGCGGCCAGGCCGAGCAGCTGATGGCTGTTGAAGGGGCTGGTCTCGAAGTCCACGAGCGCATAACGGGCACCCAGGCGCACGAAGACGCTGTCGCTCGGGTGCATGAGGAAGTCAGGTCCGGTGGACAGCACGTTCACGCTCTGCTCGTTGTTGCGATCGACCGGTGCCAGCGGATCCACCTGCGCCGTGCCGTAGGCGTCCTGCAGCACCCACTTGATGTTGTCCGGAACCAGCGCGAAGGATCCGTTGCCGTCGAGGCGGCCGACCACCTGCCCGGGGAAGGCGTGCTCGAGATAGTCGACGTAGGAAACGCCGCCGATGATGCTCCCCTTCAGCAGCGGATCGTTGCGCTCGACATCCACCATCACACCGACGTTCGCGATAGTCTGCGACTCGGCCCCGGTCGCAGCGAGCCCGACGTTATCGGTCTCGCCGAGACCTGCGGTCACGAAAATGTTGTTCGTGTCTGCCGGAGGCGTGCCCAGTACGCCCGGCTGCGTGCCCAGCACGCCCGGTTGTGTGCCGGGTACACCCTGCGCCCAGGCAGCTGCTGGAGCGAGGGCGCCGGCGATGAAGGCGCAGGCTGCAAGCGCGCCTCTAACCGGCGCGTGCAGCATCGTCCAGCGCTCCGTAGTACCCGCTATAGCCGTAGTAGGTCGCCGCACCGTGCCGCGCGTCATTCAGGATCAGGCCAGCCAACCGTTTCGGATCCAGCTGCGCGATGGCATCCAGCACGGCCTGCTGCGGGGTCTGCCCCGCCCGCACGACGAGCAGCACCTGTCCCGGAAGCTGCATGAGGCCCCGGACCTCGCTCGCGGCCAGCACCGGCGCGCAGTCGAGCAACACCAGCCGGCGCGGGTTACGAGCCGCGAGCCGCATGACAATCTGCGCCATGCGCTCGCTGGCGGCCAGTTCCGGAGCATCTTCGACCGAGCGGCCCGCGGGCAGGATGTCGAGACCAGGAATATCCGTGCGCAGGACGAGGGACTCCGCCTCGCGCGATTCATCCAGGAGCGCATCCACCAGTCCCGGCTGATCCTCAAGTCCGAGATCCTGCGTGATCTGCGACTTGTGCAGGTCCGCATCCACCAGCAGCACGGACAGATCCCGCTCGCGGGACAGACTGAATGCGAGGTTGACACTGGTGAAGGTCTTGCCATCACCCGGTAGTGGGCTCGTGACCGCGACCAGACGCACGTCGGCGAGAGCGCCGGCCCCCGTGGCCTTGGCAACGACCGAGCGCTTGATGCGGCGGAAGTGCTCCGCAAAGCGCTGATCCTCGCTGGCATCCGGCAGGTGTCCCGCCGTGCGCAGCGCGGTGAGATCGACCGCTACCCGGCGGTAGTCGTAGTCCGGCAGCGTGGAGGAATCAGCCAACGCCTCGGCGGGCAAGGGCACCCCGACGGCGCGCGGCGCCAGCGGTTCTGGTTTGGCCGCGGCGGCGGCGGCGCGCCGCACTTTGCCGAGGGTGTTTTCGATGAGGCTCACTTAGTTCACCAGGGGGTCTTACCGGACGTTAAAACGGCACGTTCACGCGCCAGCCGGCGTTGCTGAGCAGCAGGATGGCTGCAAAAGTTGCCACGAGACACGCGGTGACCAGGCAAATCCTGCGCGTGTCGCGCCGGGCCGTCCGGGCGGTGCGCACCGGGAAGGCGTTGCCGACCACCCCCAATACCGTTGTCCCGGTGAGCGCCGCGAGCGCGCGTGCGGATCCTGCCACCGGCTGCAGCAGACTCAGGCCGTACGAGGCACCCACCCCCGCCGCGAGCGCTGCGAGCAGGACTCCAATGAGCAACAACGGCCGATCGGGCGACACCGGATTGGAGTCCACGGACGGTGGCTGCACCAGCGTGAAGCGTACTGACCCGGCATCGTTAGCCCGCTGTCCAAGCCGCGTCTTGTCGTAGTTCTCGAGCAGCGCCGTGTACTGCTGTCGGTTGACTTCGTAGTCACGTGCGAGCTGCGCGTACTGCGCCTCCACCTCCGGCGCGGTGTTGAGCATCTTGCGCAGCTCCTGCGCCTTCGCCCGGTGATCCGCCAGCTCGCTGCTGAGGTCCGAGATGTCCACTTCCGCCTGGTTCAACGCGAGTGCAATGCCCTGGTAGACGGGGCTCGCGCTCGCCCTGCTGGTGGCGGCGGCTCCCGCGTCGCCGCGCCGCAGGCTCTCGATCTCGGCCGCGCGGCGCCTTTTCAGCTCCTCCAGAGTCGCCCGGGTCGCGATGACGTCGGGATACTTGTCCGTGAACCGCAGCAGCAGATCATCCAGGTGCGCCTGGGTCTCCGCGATCCGCGACAGCGTATCGCCACCGCCGCCGCCGGAGAGCGAGCTGGTTCCCACTGCCGAGATCACCGCGTCACCACGCAGCTGCCGCTCGAGCGTGCTACGGCGGCTCTCCGCGGTGCGCAGCTTGTTCTGCGTGTCCTCGACCAGTTCGTTCTCTTTCTGCAGCTGTGCGAAGTAGCCACCGGCCTCGGTCGGCATGACGCCCAGGTGCACTGACTTGAACGCAGCGAGCTTCGCTTCGGAACCGCTCAGGCGCCCCTCGTAGTCATGCAGCTGCGTCTCCAGGAATCTCTGCGCGCTCTCGGATTCCGCGTGTGTGCTGCCCAGAGTCCCCGACACGAGGTCGCGGGTCAGAATCGTCACCACCTTCAGGCTCAATGCTCGATTGGGGTCCTGGTAAGAGATGCGGTAGATGTTGCCAGCGCTGCGATCTTCCTGGTTCTCGCTCGCGCTGCGCACGGCAATCTGCGTGCCCTTGACCAGGTTCGTCATCATCTCTTGCTTGCGCGCCTGGCTCGCCGAAGCCGGCAGCATGCCCGCCTCCTGAGCGATCTTCTGCAGCTGGGGACCTGCAAGCAGCGCCTGGCGCACGTAGTTAAGCTCCGCGTTGAGATCCTCGTTCAACGCGAGTCCCTGCAGCGCGGGGCGTAGCACCGTGCGCGTATCAACGAACACGCGTGAACTGGCCTCATAGTCGTCCGGGAGCGCGAACACATAGACCCAGCCGAGCACCGCCACCAGCCATGCAGCAGCCAGCCCCGCCCAGCGGTAGCGCCAGGCGCCGTGCACCTCATCCATCAGCCTTTCCAACGCCGGAGTCACGCGGTCTCCCTCAGAAGCGGCTTTCCGGCACGACCAGCACATCGCCGGGCCGTACGGGCAGGTTCTGGCTCATATCGCCGTGGTTTAGCAACGCATCGAGTTTCACCGGGATCTGGTACTCCTTGCCGTCGATGGTGCGCACCAGCTGCGCCCGGTTGCCCGCGGCAAAGCTCGTCAATCCGCCCACGGCGAGCACGGCATCCATGACGGTCATGCCCTGGCGATAAGGCACGGGGGCGGCATGCGCCACCTGGCCGATGACCCGGATCTGGCTGAAGACGCTCGCCGGCTGCGTCACGATGACGTTCACCTGCGGCTGCTTGACGTAAACCGCGAGCATCTTCTCGATGTCGCGTGCGAGCTGGGTCGACGTCTTGCCAACCGCCGGCATGTCCTCGACCAGCGGGGTCGAGATTTTGCCGTCGGGGCGCACGGGCACACTGGTCGTAAGCTCGGGGTTACGCCAGACGAAAATCTGCAGGCTGTCACCGGGGCCGATCACATAGTCCGGCGATACGGCGCTCGCTGCCGGCCCGCTCACCGGTGCCGCTGGCGGTGTCGCCTGCGCCGCCTGGGCGGTGGGTATCAGCTGTCCGAGGGCGCACCCGGTCAGCAACCAGAGGGTCCCAAGCGCGCCAACTGCCAGCCGCGTCCCAAACCCTGAACGGCTGTTCATAGTCCTATGATCCATCTCCATAATCTTATCCGGTTCCCGGCGTGGCCACNNATTAAGCCAATTTCACGTGCCCGCAAGAACCTGGGTGTCGGTAACAAACTGAGTAAGGCTGGTGCGGGCAGCCGCGCAGTCCCCATGGCACTGCGCGCGTAGCAACATAACGCTCGAGCTCGGGGAACCAAGCAGCGAATCCCACCCGTAGCGCAGTTGCGCCCACCAGCCGGAGGTGAAATGGCGCGCGCCGACGGTGTATCTGAGCCACACGAGGGCATGCCCGTCCTTGGGTAACTCGGCCTCAATTTCCGCAACGGCCTGCCCCCCGACATCAATCCGTTTGTCTGACAGCAGCCTCTCATCCTCATCGAGAATCTCAACGCCGTAGCCGACGAGTTTTTTGGCATGCCGTTGCACGGCATACGCCGCGGTGAAGGCGGTGATGCGCTGTTCACCACGCACGTACACGCCGATGCGCTGCGCATCCGCTCCCGGAAACTGCGGCTGCCAACCCTGAGGCGCCGCGTGCGGCCCGCTCCACTTGGCGCTCGGATCCTGCGGCAGATCGGCCGTCACGTGCGGCGGCTCGCGCCAGTCTGCCGCGAGTTGCCACGCCGGGCCGATCGCAAGCGAGGCGAGAATCAACGCCGCCGCCACCCCGAAGTGCCTCCCACTGGTTTGTACGCCAACGGTCGCCTGGAAACCGGGTGCGGCAGGGGCGCTCGCGAGGCGTCTCGCGAGGGGGAAAAAGGCGATGAGCATGATCGCAAACACCACCCAGCCAAAGCCGTAGTGATCGCGTACCAGGGAGGTGTTCATCCCCTTGAGGTAGCCGGCATAGATGATGCCGGCCACGCGAATCCAGTTCGCCAGCACGCTCAAGGCTGCTGCGAGTGCGAATAGCACCAGACGACGGCTCGCGGGCTGGCGCTGCATTTCGCCGTAGAGGCCTGCGGTAGCAAGCCCGACAAGCAGCATGCCGAGGCCGCTGCATCCGGGGGCGACTTCGAACGTGCCGGCATTGATGTGGATGAAATTTCCGGTGACAGCCGTGGGTACGCGCACGAGCCAGAGGATGCGCGCCGCCGCCTGCGTGGTGACGGCCTGCAGGGGGGCGCCCAACACGTCCCAGACGGGGATCGCGAGCACGAGGAACGCGCACGGAAATACGCTGGCGCGCGCGACCTGGGCGCCGAATGCCGCGCGGATGGCCACCCACAGGATGAGCGGCAACAGCAGGGCCTCCGCGGTCTGAATACCGGCGCGTGCGCCGATCAACCACACGAACCCAAGGCCGAGAATCACGGGTAGCGCACCCAAGCCCGGCTGCAGGCGCGCTGCCGCCTCGCGGCCGCGCATGACCAGCATCCACACGGACACGGCGGCGATCAGGTAGCCCTGGGAGTAGGTCCCCCGATCACTTCCCCATACCCTGAGGAGTGCGGCGAGGCTCGGCCAATAGAGCACAGCCACCAGCGCCGTGAGCAGCAGCACGGGCAGCGCTCCAACGCGCAGTGACAGCGCGCGTGTGTACGGCATCGAGTAATTCCCCTTGCGCCTCGTGCGCCTCGCCGGCACATCCTCGCCGGCAGTTTTTACTGGTTCTTGTACGGTGGCCACAAGCCCTTCGGCCACATGCGGCTATGTTCGCTGGTTGGCGCCGCGCACGGCCCAGCTTAGCGCGCCGGTGTGACCTGCGTCACACTCACCTGCGAGCGACCCTCAGGAGATGGTCGTGCTCGCGATGTCCGAAAGCGCGCTGCTCGCGCCCGCCGAAGTATTGGACAGGATGGCGAAGTACCAGGTTCCCTGGCTGAGACCCGTCACGACATAACTCGTGGTCTCGACGTCCGCGACCTGCACCGAGTGATCCAGGGCACCCGCGCTCGTGCCGTAGACGATCGTATATCCGGAGAGATCCGTGAGCGCCGTGCCGTTGGTATTTTCCGTTGGTATCTGCCATGCCAGCTGTGCAGTGCCTGCGCTGGCGCCGGTGGTGGTGCCCCCGCCGGTGCTGGATTGACTGGTGACTCCTGGAACGCCAGAGGGGGAGTCGGAATCGAAGTTACATCCGGCCAGAACCACCAGCCCCAACGCCAGAACTATTGCCTTTATTTGACGCAAAACGCACTCCTCCCCACCACAAGCGGGTTTCCGAAATTCACCTTCGCGAAACTCAAGCGACCAAACTCGAGGCCGCTGGTCGGGAATCAGAGAAGCAAGCGCTGTGCCATCGCAATATTTTCCTTGTGCATCATCGTGTTGTGAGCAACGGCGTCGTCTTCGGGCGCTTTATGACACTCTAAGGGTCGGCGTGCGCCGACAAACTGTGTGTGCTGTAACGCACACTGCGCACGTAAGTCATTGACTGCACAGGCACACATGACGCGTCGCATCATGTTGCTGCGCGGCGACGCAGCGGTGCATGTCGCGTCACATCACGCCGTCCCGGTGTAGCGACTGCGAGCGGCGTACGCGGGGGCTGAAAATAGCTGAAGGTATGATGGCGGCCGTGAGTTCACCGGCGAAAGCGTGGCTGCGCGCCCTTGAAGCCACCGCGCCCGTCGAACGCGGCCGCGCAGCGATATTTCCCATCATTATCGAGGCGCTGGCGCAACGATTTGATTCGGCGCCTGCGCTCGAGTCGCGTGGCTCGACCCTCACCTACCGCACGCTCGCCGAATCGGTCGCACGCTACGCACGCTGGGGTCTTTCCCAGGGATTATCCCCGGGAGACTCGGTGTGTCTGCTAATGCCGAACTGCCCGGAGTACTTGGCGATATGGCTCGGGCTCACGCGAATCGGCGTCACGGTGGCGCTTCTGAACACCAATCTGACCGGGGAGCTCCTTGCGCACGCCATCCGCGCCGCCGCGCCCCGGCACCTCATCACTGCGGCAACGCTGGCAGCAGCCCTGAAATCCGCGCACGGCGGATTTGCGGACAGCGTGCGCTGCTGGGTCCACGGCGGCATCGACAGCCAGCTGCCGCCCCTGGAGAGCGCGGTGGAGCGTCAGTCGACGCAGCCCCTGAGCGCCTCGGAGTGCGCCGTGCCCGCGCTCGAGGACCGCGCGCTGTGCATCTACACCTCAGGAACGACCGGCGCACCGAAGGCCGCCAACGTCAGTCACTACCGTATCGTGCAATGGACGCACTGGTTCGCCGGCATGATGGCCATCCGCCCGGAGGACCGCATGTACAACTGCCTGCCGATGTATCACAGCATCGGCGGCGTGGTGGCAGTGGGCGCGCCACTCGTGGGCGGCGGCACGGTAGTGCTGCGCGAACGGTTCTCGGTGAGCGACTTCTGGGCGGACGTCGTTGCCGAGCGCTGCACGCTGTTCCAGTACATCGGTGAACTGTGCCGTTATCTCGCAGCCAGTCCGCTCCAGGAAGCGGAAACCCGGCACGCGCTGCGCCTGTGCTGCGGCAACGGTCTGCGCGCGGATGTGTGGGAAGAGTTCCAGTCGCGCTTTCGAATCCCGCAGATCCTCGAGTACTACGCGGCGACCGAGGGCAGCTTCTCGCTGTACAACTGCGAAGGCCGCCCCGGCGCAATCGGGAAAATTCCTGCGTTCCTCGCGCAGCGCGCCGCCGTCGTGCTGGCGAGAGTCGACGCGGACAGCGGCGCACCGCTGCGCAACGCCGCCGGATGGTGTGAACGCTGCACGCCGGGGGAAGTCGGCGAGGCGATCGGCAGGCTCTCCGGCCGCGACGACGCGGCCGGCGGACGCTTCGAGGGCTACGCCGATGCGCAAGCCTCGAAAAAGAAAGTGCTGGCCGACGTCTTTGAAAAGGGTGACGCCTGGTACCGCACCGGCGACCTCATGCGCCAGGACGGCGACGGATTTTTTTACTTCGTGGATCGCGCCGGCGACACCTTCCGCTGGAAGGGAGAAAACGTCTCCACGACCGAGGTGTTGTCGGTAATCAGCGCCTTTCACGGAGTCACCGACGCCGCCGTGTACGGCGTGACCGTGCCACATCACGAAGGTCGCGCCGGCATGGTGGCGTTAGTCATCGATGCACGCTTCGATCTCGACGGCTTCCGGCTGTATGTGGCGGAGAAGCTGCCTGCCTATGCGCGTCCGCTGTTCGTGCGGCTGGTGGCATCGCTCGAGCTGACCGGAACATTCAGGCACAGAAGCCGGGAACTCGCCCAACAGGGGTTCGATCCGGCGCAGGTGAGCGATCCGCTCTACTTCGACGACCGTCGCGCTGCGGCCTATGTGAAGATGGACGCCACCCTGCACGAGCACATTCGCGCCGGCACCCTGCGACTATAGTTCCGATGAACTAGTTGGGGCGGCTCTCGTACAGTTTGACGAAATCGCCGAAAGTCACCGGGAAACTCTCGGCGGTCTCGAACGGGTCATAGCCGAGCGTATCTTCCAGACGCGCGACAATGAGCGCGAAGCTCAACGAGTCCAGCCCCGACTGCAGGAGCTTCAGATCATCGGACAGCGGCGCAAGCGTGCGTTGCTGCTCGCGTGCGACCTGCTCAAAAAGGGACGTGATCGTGGACCTCACCGACATCTTCCTGACTCCTAACGCGGCACGAACAGCTCGAAATACGAGCCGATGCGGCCATTACGCACCTCGACCAGGTCCACCAGCTCCGTAGACACGACGGCGCCCGTGATCTTCGAATGAATCTGGGCGCGCCAGTTGATCATTGCCCGATGACCCTCGATGACACTCGGGGACGCTTCGTACCCGGTAAGCCTGAACGTCTTGACCAGCATCGCGAGCCACGGCCGGATTTCCTCGATGCCGGTCGCGGCGATCGCAATTGGCTTGCCCTCACTCGTGCCGGCGATGCGGAATGCCGCATCCTCGGCAAACACGGCGCACAGCCTCTGCAGCTGCCCTGCGACTCGTGCCGCGTGCAGCTCGCGCAACAACTGCTCGGTATCGCGGCGATCCGTCACGCACTTACCTCGTCTCAACTCAGCAGCGAACGAATATCGGCGCCCATCTCCCGATACGCGACCGCCGCGTACGGAATGACGACCCCCATACCGTAGAACAGGTGGATCATACCTAAGTGACAGCGATATAGCGTCGTAACGCCCGCGCCTTGCAGAGCTGCCGCGTAGTCCCGGCCCTCATCGCGCAGCGGATCAAATTCAGCGGTATGGATGCAGGTCGGCGGCAGCCCGCGCAGCCCGGCACAACGCAAAGGCGAGACGCGCGGATCGTGCACATCGCCCGCCGCTCCGAGGTAGTGTCTGAGGTCGTGCGCGAGCGTGGCCGCATCCACCAGGTACCCCGCGTCGAAGGCGCGCCGTGAAGGCGTCACCCCCGCATGATCCAGGATCGGGCACAAGAGCAACTGCAGCGCCAGATGCAGCCCGCTGCCGGCCGCTCTTTGACACACCACCGCGGCGAGGGTCGCGCCGGCCGAATCGCCGGCCACGCACAGGCGCTCAGGATCGACCGCGAAGTCTTCCGTGTGCGC
>PMHN01000065.1:0-6171 GCA_003156695.1 Gammaproteobacteria bacterium | reverse complement strand
TGGAAATACACGAGCCCGGGCAGACGGCCGTGAGGCTCCCCGGCAGGTGTGTAGATGCGCACGGGGAGCAACCCGCCAGGCCCCGGAATGACGCGATCCTCCACCGTAGCGTCGGGCGCGCCGTCGGCGGACAGGCTGAGAAGGTTGGCAAGCGCCTCACGGCGCTCGGCGACGGACAGGGACAAGGCGCTCGGCGGGTTCAGTGCGGCGAGACGGTCAAGAAACCTCTTGGCGTGGGGATCGAGCGGCATGCATGGGCGGCCTCTAGATCGCGAGCGCGCGCCGGACTCCCTGCGGCCAGCCCGGCACGTCCACGCCGTGCACACAGAACAGCGCGATCGTCAGTCGGTCCACGCCGAACGCGAAGCAGCTGGTGTGCGAGCGCTCGCCGGCGGCATCCGCCAGATGCCAGACAGCGCCGAAGTGGTCGCGGTGATAGTTAAGACTCATGCAGGCTGTAGGCACCGCGCCTTCGTGATAGGGAATCAGCAGCTCGAACTTCAGCGCCTGCTGCCGCTGGCTCACCGCCATGATCTGCCCCACGCGGCCAAAAAACGGATCGCTCGCCACGTCGAGTTTGCACGGCAACGCCAGCTCCGCGGCCAGTTGCTGCGCGCGCGCCATCCAGTACTCGCCAAATGTCGTGATTTCCTCCGGCGGGGCAATGCGCACGAACTCACGCATGCGAAAGGATTGCAGACGGTTCAGGGCCCGCGACGGCTCGTGACGAAAGCAGTCCGCCGCGACATCGAACAGCAGCCCGCCGGCGGGCACCGGCCCNNCCAGCGGATAGACCGGATAGCACGCAGCCGGAGACAGCACGAGGTCAGATGGGGTGAGCGCGCGGGTCCAGTCGCCGCCGGTCTCGTGTTCCTCGGCGGCGGTGCGGATCTGCGCCTCCGAGCCATGCAGCGCGCACACGCACCCGAGCAGGTTGGGAAAACTCTTGAGATACCCGGATTTCTCCAGCTGACTGCGACTCATAACCGGCGGGAAGCGCAGCACCTCTGCGCGCGGATCGCGCTGCCGGGAAATCCAGGCCGTCAGGCGTTCGACCATGCCCTCGTAGAGGGCCGTGCGCGCGTACACGCCATCCACGCCGATGGGGTGAAACAGCGCCGCCGCCACCGGGGCGAGCAGATCATGGTTGCTGGAGACGGCCGCCACGGCGGTCAATCGCGCACCGAGCCCGGGATCGGTGTCAGCAGCGCCGAATTGGCGAGGTTCGCCAGAATGCGGTCGTTGTTGATCATGATCGNNGCAGGTGGCGCTCGATGCTGAACTCGCTGTCACTGCGATAGCCGGACAGTCCGCACGCCCGCAGGGCGCTCATGACGGTTGCTACAGCGAGTTCCGACGCCTCGACCTTGGTCAGCGTGATCATGGACTGAAATTCCAGCGAGGCGAGCGCCTTGGGATCGCCCATGCTGCGCTCGTAGGTGCGCAGCGAGGTCGCGAGCATCCCGCGCAGGGTCCGCAGCGTGCTCAACGCCTTGGTGAACTGCGGCGCACCGGGCGGCATGTTGCCGCCGCTCGCACGCACCGCCTGGCGGATGAAGGCCTGGGCGCGCGTCACGGCGCCGGCGGCTATGCCCGTCCACACCGAACCCCACAACAGGTGCGCCGTCGGGACCATGGTCTGGGCGTGAATGATCTCGTACGCGTCGGGCATGATCTGCCCGGGGACCCCAGAGGCACGCAGGGTGTACCCCTCGCTACAGGTGCCACGCATGCCGAGCGTGTTCCATCCCTGCAGTCGCGTCAGGGTGTAGTCGGCTTTCAGAAATGCGATCAGCACCTGGTCCGACGGCGGCGAGGTACTGGTGCGGCGTGCCGTCGTGACAATGCCATCCGCGTACGCGCCGTAGGATATGACGCTCGCCGCGCGCTCGAGCGTAATGCGTCCTTCCAGGTACTCGATCGGCGCCTCGCTGGAGCGCACGTTGCCGCCGCCTTGTCCCTCCGTGGTCGAAGACGCCAGCAGCAGCTGCTCCGCGCACACGCGGCGCAAGATCTCCGCCAGGGTCGCGCTGCCGCGCATGTGGCGCTGGACGCAGGCGATCTTGATCTGGTGCATCGCATAGATCATGCCGGTCGAGGCGCATGACTGGCCGAGCTGGTAGCAGACATCGGCCACGTCGGCGATGGAGGCGCCTTCGCCGCCGACTGCCTTTGGCACCATGATGCCGAGCANNGCACCCGCCGCAGTTGTTGGCGACGCTTCCACGTTGGTGACCTTTGTCTATGTTTTCGTTGGGCTCGACCGCTAAGCTACCAGTAGTGACTTGACGGATTCTGTCGACACGGCCTCAAGCCGTTGAACATTATATTTAAGTAAAGCCCGATGCCGCTTGAAATCGAAGCCAGCCCCCGCCCGGCGTCCCGCGCTACCGCGCCGCAAGGCGCACGCGGCGTCGTGGTCGGGCTGGTGAACAACATGCCCGATTCGGCATTGGAGTCCACTGAGACGCAGTTCACGCGGCTGCTCGAGGCCGCTGCCGGCCCCGACATGGTGCGACTGCGCTTTTTCACCCTCCCGGAGCTAGCCCGCACCCCCGCGGCCCGCGAGCATATTGCCACGTGCGGCTACTGGCACATCGATGAGCTGCAATCCGATCCACCGGATGCCCTGATCGTCACCGGCATGGAACCCAGCGGTCGCCCGCTGCCCGAGGAGCCGTACTGGCCAAGATTCGTTGAGGTATTGGAATGGGCGGACGACCATACCGCCTCCAGCATCTGCTCGTGCCTCGCCGCGCACGCAGCCGTACTGCACTTCGACGGTGTGCAGCGGCAGCGCCTTTCGCAAAAGCTCTGCGGCGTATTCCGTCACGATATTCTGGCGGCGCATGTACTCACAGCCGGGATCGACGCGCCGCTCTCGCTGCCGCACTCCCGTTGGAACGACTTACCCATCGAGGCGCTGCGCGAGTCCGGATACACGATCCTCAGCTCCTCGGACGCCACCGGCGCGGATACCTTCACCCGCCAGCGGCGCAGCCTGTTCCTGTGCTTCCAGGGGCATCCCGAGTATGAGGATGTCACGCTCCTGAAGGAATATCGCCGCGATGTCGGCCGCTTCCTGCGCGGCGAGCAGGCGAGCTACCCGCTGCAGCCACGCGGCTACTTCTCCCCCGCCGCGTCGGCGGCGCTGGATGAGTTTCGCGAGCGCGCGCTTAAGGGCGCGCGGCCGGAGCTGCTGGCGCAATTTCCCACTACGGCGGCCGCCCAGGACTTGCGCGCTCCGTGGGCAGGCGCCGCGGCGCGCATCTATCGCAACTGGCTCGCGTATATTGCGGCGGCGGCACGCCCCGGTGCCAGCGTGCGCCGGCGCGCCGAAACCGGGACAGCGGTGCACTAGAGCTATGAATGACGCGAACCACCAACCTCAAACCAGCACGCGCGAGCGTCTTATCGGCCTGATTCGCCAGATTCTGGGGCCGGCCGGAGGCACACGCCCCATGCCGATCGATGCCCGCTTAAGCGATCTCGGCATGAGCTCCATCAAGATGGTGAAACTGATGCTCGCCATCGAGGTGGAATACAACCTTGCCATTCCCCAGACAGACATCACCCCCGAGAATTTCGAGTCCATCGCTTCGGTCGAAGCGATGCTGAACAAGCTCGGCGAGTCAGCGCGCGGCGTTTAAGGACGCGACCAGCTCGTCAATGTCCGCGGCCACGATCTCCCCGTGGGTTGCGCAGATGCGCACCACCTCCTGACCGGCGAAGGTCGTCGCCGCCACCCAGGCGCGACCGGAGGCGAGCACCCGGCGGACGATCTCGCGAATGCCCGGAAACCCGTTCGGTGGCACCACGCACAGCACAGCGAGTTGCGAGTCGTTACGTGCTGACCAGCCCGCGGCAAGCAGGCGTGCCTTAATCAGGTCGATCACCTCCACGGCCCGCTCCACGTGCGTCGCGTAGCCTTCCCATCCGGCAGCGGCCAGCGACAGGAAGAGCCTCAGCCCCATGAAGCGCCGGGACCATTGCGCGCTGTTCAGGTATGGGTCAAGTGCCGAGACCGTCGAGGGCATGAAGTCCGTCGCCACCCGGAATGTCTCGCTCAGCATCGCGGGATAGCGCGTGACGAACATCCCGCAGCCCATGGTGGTGGCGAACCACTTGTGTGCGTCAATCGTGAGGGAATCTGCCAGTTCGATGCCGGCGAGCGCCCCGCGCAGGCGCGGTGAGCACAGCGCCGCCCCACCCCAGGCCGCGTCAACGTGGTACCAGAGCCCATGGGTGCGCGCGATCTGCGCGCAGCGCGCCAGCGGGTCGATCATGCCGCCGCCGGTGGTGCCGGCGGTGGCGGAGATCAACACCGGTACGACGCCCGCCTTGAGGTCGCGCTCGACGGCCTGCGCCAGGGCGTCGGCGTCCATCTCCCCGCGGGAGTTGGTGGCGATGAGCTTCAGCGCGTCGCGTCCGATTCCGGCCTGGTGCGCGATCTTGAACCAGGCTGGCTGGCACTCGCGCGAGGTGTACATCGCGACCGGACCTGCAAACGTGCGCACACCCTCGCTCGCGAAGCCCGGCGCCGCACGCGTCAGGGCGCACAGGAGTGCGGTGTAGTTGGCTTCGGATCCGGCGGTGGTGAAGTGCCCGGCGGATTCGGCGGGCAATCCCGCACGCCGCGCGATCGCGCGCACCACATGCGCCTCGATCTCCACCGGCGCGGGGGAGGAGCCGGAGCTCGCCAGCTGCGGGTTGAATGCGCCGCTGATGCGATCGGCGCACTGCGAAGGGAAGTTCGCTGCCGGGTTGAACAGACCGAAGTAGCGCGAATTACCCATGTGCACGGCACCGTGCTCGAGCTGCGTCGTCGTCCAGCCGATGAGCCGCTGCAGGTCTTGCGGGGCCTCGAAATCGAAGCGTGCCAATTCCGCGCGAAACTGCACCATGTCCAGGTCCGGCATGACCGGACCGCGCGCGACGCGCTCGCCCGCAGCGGCGAGCGCGCGCGTCAGCAGGTCATCGAGCCGCTCGCGCTCCGCGCGTGGCGGAAAGAGCGCCGGCACGGGCGCCGGCAGCTCAGCCCCAGCGCTCATGTGCGGTAAGCGTCCATCAGCCCCTCGCGGCGGCGGCCAGCGCCTGATCGAGATCCGCGATGATGTCATCGATGTGCTCGATACCAACACTAAGGCGGATGGTTTCCGGGCCGATACCGGCGAGCCGCTGTTCCTCGCGCGACATCTGACGATGTGTGGTGGACGCCGGATGGCAGGCCAGCGACTTCGCATCCCCGAGGTTTACGAGCCGCTTGAACAGGCGCAGCGCGTCGTAAAAGCGTACGCCACCGTCGAAGCCCCCGTTGATTGCAAACGTGAGCAGCGAGCAGGCACGACCCCCCAGGTACTTCTGTACCAGGGGATAGTAGGGACTTTCTGGGAAACCCGCGTAACTTACTGAAGCAACGCGGGAATCACCTCGCAGGAATTCGGCCACGCGACGCGCATTCTCGACGTGCCGCTCGACGCGCAGCGCCACGGTCTCGATGCCCTGCAGCAGCAGGAACGCGCTGATGGGCGCAAGCACCGCGCCCATGGTTCGCTGGAAGACGCTGCGGCAACGCCCGACGTAGGCGCTGGCGCCGTAGTGATCGGTGTAGACGAGCCCATGGTAGGACTCATCCGGCTCGGTCAGCATCGGGAAGCGCGCAGCGTGTTGTTTCCACGGGAACTTGCCGCTGTCGATAATGATGCCGCCGAGCGTGGTCCCGTGCCCGCCCAGGAACTTGGTGAGCGAGTGAATCACGACGTCCGCGCCATGATCAATCGGGCGCACGAGTATGGGTGTCGGCACGGTGTTGTCCACGATCAGCGGCACCCCGGCCGCGTGCGCGACCGCGGCGAGCCCGGCGAGGTCACTGACGTTGCCAGCCGGGTTGCCGACCGTCTCACAAAACACCGCGCGCGTGTTCTCATCGATCAGCGCCGCCAGCGCCGCATCGCGCGGATCGAANNAGCGGGTTCATCGGATTGCGCGAGCCGCACCTGAATACCGAGCTGCGGCAACACGTGGGCAAACAGGGTGTGGGTCGTGCCATAGAGCTGCGGCGGGGACACGATGTTGAGCCCGGCGCGCGTCACCGTGAGGACCGAGTAGTAGAGCGCCGCCTGACCGGAGCTCACGCTCAATGCATCCGCGCCGCCCTCGAGCTGCGCCACG
>PMHN01000080.1 GCA_003156695.1 Gammaproteobacteria bacterium | reverse complement strand
GCTCGCCGCACGCCGCACCAGGGCGACCACCTGGTCGATGTCGAAGGGCTTAGGCAGGTACTCAAACGCGCCGCCCTCATAGGCGGATACCGCGCTGCCCAGGTCCGAGTGCGCCGTCATGACGATCACCGGCAGCGCCGGGCGCTGGTCGCGGATCCTGCGCAGCAGCTCCAGTCCCGAGGCTCCCGGCATGCGGATGTCGGTGATCAGCACGTCGGGGGCTTCGCGCCGCAACGCATCGAGCGCGCCCTCCGCGGCCTCGAAGGCGCGCGCCGTCATGCCGTCGTTGCGCAGCGCCCGTTCCAGCACCCAGCGGATGGAGGCATCGTCATCGACCAGCCAGACATTCAGTGCCGCGCCGCTCATGTGTGTTCTCCGAGTGGCAGGAGCAGCGTGAACACGGTGCGCCCCGCTTCGCTCTCGAATTCGATAATNNCGGCTCGACCCGGTCGCTTCGCAGCACGAGCTTGCGCCCGTCGAGGCGGGTGACCAGCTCCTGCGCGACCGCGAGCCCAAGCCCTGTGCCCTGCGCGCGCCCGGTTACCAGCGGATAGAAAATGCACGAGCGCAGTTGTTCCGGCACGCCCGGGCCGTTGTCCTCGACTTCGAGGGCCGCGGCCAGCCGGTGCGAGACGGAACCGATGCTGACGTGGGAGCGCGCCCGCGTGCGCAGCACGATGCGGCCGCTGCCCTCGAGCGCCTGCAACGCGTTGCGCGCCACGTTCAGGAGCGCCTGGATGAGCTGGTGGCGATCGAGCCGCGCGTCCGGCAGGCTCGGATCGTAGTCGCGCTCAATGCTCACCCCGCCAGGGGCCTCGGCGCGCAACAGGTGATACACGTGCTCACAGATCTCGTGGACGTTGAGCACGCTCTTGCTCGGGGCCTGGCTGGGACCTGAGATGGAGTCCACGAGCGCCGCGAGGCGATCCGCCTCGCGGATGATCACCCGCGTGTACTCCTTCAGGTCGGCAGTGGGCAGCTCGCGCTCCAGGAGTTGCGCGTANNCCCGCCGAGCGGGTTCTTAATCTCATGGGCGAGCTGGCGCACCATGAGGCGGCTGCCGTCGAGGCGCGCCAGCAGATCGTTCTCGCGCGAAATGCGCTGGCGCTGCGTGGTGTCGGCGAGCTCGAGCAACAGGTGGGTGCCGGTGAGTCCGGCGAGCGGCGTGATGGTGACATCGAGGGTGCGCGCCTCGCGCGCGCCGGCCGGGCGCACCGCGAGCTCGCGGTCGGCGATGCCCTCGCCGCTTTCCAGCGCACGCCTGAGGATCGAGCTCAGGCCGTTCGTGTCATGCAGGAACTCGGCAAACGGCCGGCCGCGCGCCGCCTTTAAGCTGAAGGCGAGCAGGTCCTGCGCGGCAACGTTGGCGTACACCGGACACAACTGCGCGTCCAGCATGATGATGCCGGTGGACAGCGCGTCGAGCAGATCCGCAGGATCGAAGTGTGCGAGCGCCGAGGGACTGGCGTACTCAGCGGCCATGGCGTGGCCGCAGGTTTGGCCCTGCTAGTGCGGTCGCGGGGTCGGGATCGTGGGCTGATTGGCAGGATTGTTCGGGTTGGTGGGAGCCAGTACCGAGGGCTGGCGAACGAAGAACGTCACGCCGGCCGATTGACACACCACCTTGCCGCTGCCGTCGCGCATCACCACCGCCACACTGTGCTCGCCGCGCTCCACGTTGAGCGTGAACTGCAGGCTGTCCGTGGGCTGTCCGGTGACGACGCGCCCGTCGAGCATCACAAAAATCTGGTTGTCCCCGCTCGGTGGCGGATCCACTTGCGCGCTCACCGAGACGGTGTCGGCGTTGGGAAAGTCCTGTTGGTCCGTGGGCGAGGTGACCGCGCACTTGTAGGAGCCGGCAGGCGCCGCGCTGGCAGCAGCGTCGGGCTCGGCGTACTGGGTCGGCTTGTAAGTCTGCGGCGTGCCCAGATGGATCTGCTGTGCGTTCTCGTGCGGCTGATCGCTGTAGTGAATCACGCCGTTTTCGTCGACCCACTTGTAGATCGGGCCGGCGAGCGCCAGCGGGCAACCGAGCAGCATTAAGGTAAACAGCTTCCAGCGCATAGTGACCGAGCATAGCGCCGCGCGGAGCCTGCGTCTCGTGCACGGCTGGCAACGACAGCTGCTGGCGCCTCATTGCACGCTTCAGCAGCTGTAATACAGTTCGAGCTCCACCGGATGTGTCGACATCCGGAACTTCGTCACCTCCTGGAGCTTCAGATTCGTGTAGGCGTCGATCACATCGTTGGTGAACACCCCGCCGCGCGTCAGGAACTCGCGATCCTTGTCGAGGCACTCGAGCGCCATGTCGAGCGAGTGGCACACCGTCGGGATGTGCTTCGCCTCCTCGGGCTCGAGGTCATACAGATCCTTATCCGCCGGATCCCCGGGATGGATCTTGTTCTGGATGCCATCGAGGCCGGCCAGCATCATCGCCGCGAAGGCGAAGTACGGATTGGCGGCCGAGTCCGGGAAACGTACCTCGATGCGGCGCGCCTTCGGACTCGACACCCATGGAATGCGGATCGACGCGGAACGGTTGCGCGCCGAGTAGGCGAGCATTACGGGCGCTTCGAAGCCGGGTACCAGGCGCTTGTAGCTGTTGGTGCCGGGGTTGGTGAAGGCGTTGAGCGCCTTGGCGTGCTTGATGATGCCGCCGATGTAGTACAACGCCAGGTCCGACAGGCCGCCGTACTTGTCGCCGGCGAACAGCGCCTTGCCATCCTTCTGCAGCGACTGGTGCACGTGCATGCCGCTGCCGTTGTCGCCCACCAGGGGCTTNNTTGAGGATCTGCACCTGGTCGGCCTTCAGCACCAGTCCGCCCGCGCCGATGCCGATCTCGGACTGCCCGGCGGTGGCGACTTCGTGGTGATGCACCTCGACAGTCAGTCCCATCTCCTCGCAGGCAAGACACATCGCCGAGCGGATGTCCTGGAAGGCATCCACCGGCGGCACCGGGAAGTAGCCGCCCTTGATGCCCGGCCGGTGTCCCTTGTTGCCGTCCTGGTATTCGGTCGGCGAATTCCACGCGCCCTGCACCGAGTCGATGGAATAGAACGAGCCGCGCATCTCGTTGCCGAAGCGCACGCTGTCGAAAATGAAGAACTCGTTCTCCGGACCGAAGAGCGCGCCGTCGGCGATGCCCGTCGACTTCAGATACGCTTCCGCGCGCTTGGCGAGTGAGCGCGGATCGCGCTCGTAGCCCTGCATGGTCGTCGGCTCGATCACATCGCAACGGATGTTGACCGTGGTGGCTTCGAAGAACGGATCGAGTATTGCCGTGCTGGCTTCGGGCATGAGAATCATGTCCGACTCGTTGATCCCCTTCCATCCGGCGATGGAGGAGCCGTCGAACATCTTGCCGTCGCGGAACAGCTCTTCGTCCACCAGCTTTGCCGGGATGGTCACGTGCTGTTCCTTGCCGCGCGTATCGGTGAAGCGCAGGTCCGCGAACTTCACCTGCTTTTCTTTTATGAGTTTCAGGACGTCACTCGGGGTCATATCGCCTCCGGAAAAGGGGGTAATCTCGCCAGCCCACGTGGCGGGAATAGTTCTCTAGTGCAGGGCCTGTGCCAGACTCACGAATGCGCCAAATCAATGAGTTAGAGGACCTGGTGAGCGCTGTCTGCACCACAATGATGCGCGTCCGCCTGAGTATTGCACTACTTGTGTGCAAAATGCACTGCCGCGGCTCTCTGCAGCCCTATCGCGCGGGACTTATGCGCGCTGCTGGTGCAATCGGGCTGGCGACGCGGCGGCTGGGCCGATCGCGCCAGGAGTCTGCGGGGCGCGCTGCCGCCGCGAGACCACGATTGTGCGCACCGTATACTCGCGCGCCATGAAAATCGGCCGCGCGCCGCGCACGTTCCAGGAGCTGATCTTCGCGCTGCAGCGCTACTGGTCTGAACACGGCTGCGTGATCCTGCAGCCCT
>PMHN01000228.1 GCA_003156695.1 Gammaproteobacteria bacterium | reverse complement strand
TCGTCACTCGCAAGCCGCCTCTCGAAATTCATCCTGCGCGCGAAAGTCAGACTCGCGGACGAATCCGCTGAATGGCGCATAACCCCGGCCGTGTCTGCGTTGCACTCCACGGCGCCAGCCGCGCACGCACTGCCGACAAACCCCGGTGCCGTCACGCGCACCGCGGAAACTCGTGTCGTCTGCGTCGGTGAAACTCCGGCACGCTGGCTCGTGGTCACACCCGTCGGCACCCCGGCGCCGCTGCCGGCTGGGTGCATGCCCATCGAGCCGCAGTCCTGGCAGCGCCTGCAAATCGCGGCGGGGTTGCCCCAGGTGTACACCGCGACCTCAGGGGAGTTCGTCGCGCAAATGCTCAATCTCGATGTGCTGGGTGCGATCGCCTTCGACAAAGGCTGCTACACCGGCCAGGAGGTGGTCGCGCGCGCGCACTACCGTGGACGGGTCAAACGGCGCATGCAGCGCTTCGTGACGCGCGCACCACAGGCGCTCAACGCCGGGGACACCGGCGCCCTGCCCGACGGCCGCAGCCTGCGGGTGGTGCAGGCAGTGTCGCTGGCGGACGGCCGCTGTGAGTTCCTGGCCGTGGCGCCGCTCACCGCCGCGGAGAATGCGAACGCGGAGCACGCGCACGCTTCCCCGGTTCCAACAGCGGTGGAAGCCGACGCGCTGCCACTGCCTTACCCGTTGCCGCAATAGGCGCCGGTCGCCCGTACCGGGCCCTCTACAGATCGACGAGCTCGACTTCTCCGGAAGAGATCTGACGTTGCAGAAAGCGGCTGCCGACGCGCGCGAAACGCCCGGCGTCATCGGTGGCGAGGAAGCGCACGGCGGCCGCGGCGGCGCCGGTGCTTGTGTCCGTTACCGTGCCGGTGGGCCTCAGCAGCCCAGCGGCCTGCAGCAGCGAGTGCACCTGTGCGGCGGTCGTAGTGGCCGAGTCCACAATTGCCACCTGCGGTGTCAGCACCGCGCCGATCGCGCCTGCCAGCATCGGGAAGTGCGTGCAACCCAGCACCAGCGTATCCGGCGGCCCACCCGGCAGATCCTCCCGAAACAGCGGCGCGAGGTAGTGACGCGCGATGCTCTCCGCGATCGGCCCGCTGCACACACCCTCCTCGGCCAGCGCCACGAACAGCGCCGCCGGTTGCGCGCTGACGCGCGCGTGGCTGCGCAGCTTGAGGATCGCCGCCTGGTAGGCGCCACGCCGCACGGTGCCTTCGGTGGCGATGACGGCGATGTGCCCGGACCTGGAGGCGCTGCAGGCCGCCTCGGCGCCCGCCTCGATAACGCCGACGACCGGCACCGCGCCCAGGCGCTCGCGGATCGCCGGCAGTGCGAACGCCGACACCGTGTTGCAGGCGATCACCAGGCACTTGACACCGTATTCGGCCAGCGCCTCGGCCGCCTTGAGGGAGTAGCGGGTCACGGTGGCCGCGCTCTTGGTGCCATACGGCAGGCGCGCGGTGTCGCCCAGATACACGAAGGACTCGCCCGGCAACTGTGCGCACAGCGCCCGCAATACGGTGAGTCCGCCGACGCNNGGCGGCATGCCGTACTCGAGCGCGCGCACGTAGTCGGCGTCGTAAAACATCGCCTCCTCGTCGCCCTTGTCCTTGCGTGCCACTTGCGCACGGAAGCGCTCCGCCTGGTCCTCCGGATCGTTGAGCTCGGAAAAGCCGTTGGCAATCTCGCGGCCGGCGATGAAAAACTCGAAGCGATCGGCAAGAAACGCATCGGCATCGTTGGGACGCGACAGCGGCGACACTTCCGCCGGGTACGCGTACACGAAGGTGGGATCGATGAGCGCGCTCTCGGCGGTCTTCTCGAACAGCTCGATCTGCAGCTTGCCGGGGCCATCGTGCGGGTGGACCTTGATGTCAAGCTGCCCGCAGCGCTTGCGCAGGTAGGTCAGATCACGCAGCGACAGGGGATCGATACCGGGATTGTGCGCGATGATTGCCTGCTCGACGGTCAGGCGACGAAACGGCTTCGACAGGTCGTAGGCGCGCCCCTGATAGGTGAGCTGCTGCTTGCCGTTTAGTGTATCCGCCAGTCCGCGGATCGCCTTCTCGATCCAGTCCATGAGGTCACGGTAATCGGCGTACGCCAGGTACAGCTCGAGCATGGTGAATTCGGGGTTGTGCTGCGTGGACAGGCCTTCGTTACGGAAGTTGCGGTTGATTTCGTAGACGCGCTCGATGCCGCCGACCACCAGGCGCTTCAGGTACAGCTCCGGCGCGATGCGCAGATACATTTCGAGGTCGAGCGCGTTGTGGTGCGTTTTGAACGGGCGCGCGGTCGCCCCTCCCGGAATCGGCTGCATCATCGGCGTCTCGACCTCCAGGAAGTCGAGCGCGTCGAGGAAATCGCGCAGGTAGCGCACGATGCGGGTGCGTGCGCGGAACACGTTGCGGCTCGGCTCGCTCACGATCAGGTCGACGTAGCGCTGCCGGTAACGCGTCTCGGTGTCGGCAAGCCCGTGCCACTTGTCCGGCAGCGGCCGCAGCGACTTCACCAGCAGGCGCAGTGCGTCCGCGCGCACCGACAGCTCGCCGGTTTTGGTACGAAACAGCACGCCGCTCGCGCCCACGATGTCGCCCACGTCCCAGCCCTTGAAGGCTTCGTAGGCCGCCCCGAGCGACTCCTGCTGCAGGAACAGCTGGATCTGTCCGGTCCGGTCGGCGATCTTGGCGAAGCTCGCCTTGCCCATGACACGCTTGAACATCAGCCGCCCGCCGACCTTCACGCGCGTCGGGTTGGCCTCGAACCACTCGCCCGTGCGCTCGCCGAAGGAATCGTGCAGCTGCCCGGCGAGCGCGTCGCGACGGAAGTCGTTAGGAAACGCCGCGCCCTGCGCGCGCAGCGCGCCGAGCTTCGCGCGCCGCTCCGCGATCAGCTTGTTCTCGTCGCCGCCATCATCGCCGCCGCCTGGGGGGACGCTGTCTTTGCCTTTGGTCATGTCTCTATACGCCCGCCTTGAGCGATGCCTCCATAAACTGATCCAGTGCCCCATCAAGCACTGCGGTCGTGTTGCCCACTTCCACTCCGGTGCGCAGGTCCTTGATGCGTGACTGGTCGAGGACGTAGGAGCGGATCTGGTTGCCCCAGCTTACGTCGGACTTGGAGTCCTCCAGCACCCTCGCGGCCGCGTTGCGCTTGTTCACTTCCAGCTCGTAGAGCTTCGCCTTGAGCATTTTCATGGCGGTCGAGCGGTTCTTGTGCTGGCTGCGCTCGTTCTGNNACGTGCTGGCCGCCGGCGCCCGAGGAGCGGTACACGTCCACCCTCAAGTCCGCGGGGTTGATTTCGATCTGGATGTCGTCATCGACCTCCGGGGACACGAACACTGAAGCGAATGAGGTGTGCCGTCGGTTACCCGAATCGAACGGCGACTTGCGCACCAGGCGATGCACGCCGGTCTCGGTCCGCAGCCACCCATAGGCATACTCGCCCGTCACTTCCACACTGGCGCTCTTGATCCCGGCCACTTCGCCCGGATTCGAATCGATGACTTCGCAGGCAAAGCCGCGCGCCGCGCCCCAGCGCAGGTACATGCGCAGCAGCATCTGCGCCCAGTCCTGTGCCTCGGTACCGCCCGCGCCCGCCTGGATGTCCAGAAACGCGCTGTGCGAATCCATCTCGCCGCGGAACATGCGCTTGAGCTCCAGGTGCCGCACGTCCACTTCCAGACGCTGGGCGTCGCGCTCGATGTCGCGCGCCATGCCTTCATCACCCTCGGCCTCGGCGAGTTCCAGGAGCTCCGCGGCGTCGCCGATTCCCTTAGCCGTGCGATCGATCTCGCCGACGTCGCCCGTCAGCCGCGCGCGTTCGCGCCCCAGTTCCTGCGCACGCGTGGGATTGGTCCACACGGCGGGATCCTCCAGCTCGCGGGCAACCTCCTCCAGTCGCTCCTGCTTGCGATCGTACTCAAAGAAACCCCCGAAGCGCGGCGACGCGCTCACCGAGGTCCTTGAGCTGGCGCTTGAGCAGATTGACTTCCATAAGCTTCCCTAAGTTGCGGCCGCGATACGCTTGCGATGCTAGCACCGCCCCGTGAACCTTAGCGAGCCAGCGGCAGCAGGTGCTCGACGAGCAGCTGCAGGCGCCGCTCGCCCTGGTACTCGTTGACTTCGAGCCGGTACACGAGTTGCTGCAGTCCCGCCGGTGGCTCGAAATCAGCACCCGCCTCGAGGTGGTTGAAGGCGATGGCATCGAAGGAGCGGCCGCTCTTTGGCACCTCGACCCACATCTTCATGTGCCGATCGCCGATGACGCGGGCGTCGCGGATGCTGAAGACACCGTCGAAGCTCGGCTCGGGGAAGGCCTGACCCCAGGGTCCCCCCGCGCGCAGCGCCTGCGCCGTGTCGAGTGCGATCTCCGCAGGCAGGAGCTCCCCGTCGGTCTCCACTACGTCCGCCGGTGGTGCCTGCGCCATCCAGCGTGTGACCTCCTCGTCGAAGGCACGCGCGAAGCGATCGAGCTTGTCGCGCTCGAGCGTGAGCCCCGCCGCCATGGCGTGCCCGCCGAAGCGGCTGATGAGATCGGGGTGTCGTGCCGCGATGCCGTCGAGCACGTCACGGATGTGGATGCCGGCGACCGAGCGCGCCGAACCGCGCAGGGTCGCCTCGTCGGCGCACGCGAAGGCGATCACCGGGCGCCGCAGGCGCTCCTTAACACGGCTAGCCACCAGGCCCACGACGCCCTGGTGCCAGCCGGAATCGAACAGACACACGCCGTTGCGGTGCGGGCCGCCGGGAGCCGGATCGGCGAGCCCGCGTACCGCGGTGAGTGCTTCCTGCTGCATCTTCGCTTCAATCGTACGCCGCTCCTGGTTCAGTTCATCGAGGCGCGCCGCCAGCTCCTGCGCCGTGGCCGCATCGTCGGCGAGCAGGCACTGGATACCGATGGTCATATCATCGATGCGGCCGGCCGCATTCAGGCGGGGAGCCACGCCGAAGGCGAGATCCGCCGCGGTGAGGTCCGGCAGCGGGCGGCCGGCGATGTCCAGCAGCGCGCGAATGCCCGCCACGCAGCGGCCGGCGCGAATGCGCTTCAGGCCCTGCGCCACCAGCACGCGGTTGTTGGCATCGAGCGGTACCACGTCGGCGATGGTCCCCAGTGCGACCAGATCCAGCAGTTGCGCCACACTTGGCAGCGCTGCTGCCAGCCCCGCCTCCGCGAGCCGCCGGCCCAGCGCCGCCATGACATAGAACGCAACCCCGACGCCTGCGAGCGCGCGGCTGCCGAAGCTGCTGCCACCAAGGTTGGGGTTGACGATCACGTTGGCGTCGGGGAGTTGCGCACCCGGCAGATGGTGATCGGTGATGAGCACGTCCATCCCCAGGGCGCGCGCCGCGGCCACCCCGGCGTTGCTGGAGATGCCGTTGTCCACCGTCACCAGCAATGTCGGTTTGCGGGTCGCCGCCAGCGCCACGATCTCGGGCGTTAGGCCATAACCGAAGTGGAAGCGGTTCGGCACCAGGAAATCCACGTGCGCGAAGCCGAAACTCCTCAGGGCCCGCACCATGAGCGCGCTGGCGGTCGCGCCGTCGGCGTCAAAGTCCCCGATCACCAGAACGCTGCCCCCCGCGCGGTGCCGCAGCAGCAGATCGACCGCGGCCGACGTGTAGGCGGAGTCGGGTACCGGCGACACCGAAATCCGCAGGGGGCGTTCGGGCGCGGAATCGTTGACCACGAGCTGGCTGCGACCGAATGCGAGCGTGACGACGCGGCCACCCTCGAGCAATGCCGTCTGGCGCAGCGGGCGAAGCGAGTGCGCATCGACCCATGTCGTCGTCTCGACGATCACTGAAGACGAATCCCGCTGCTCGAACGCGACTTCGAACGCGTCGCGGCCGTCCGGCTCGACCACACGGCGGACGCGTTGTATCGTCATGCCGATGTCCACGCGGGCCCGGCCGCGACTTTCGTCGCCCGACGAGCGGCGATACACGACCGGCGCCGCGTCCGACTCCCGCGAGATCACCATCGTATCCGTGCCGGGCAGCAGCCAGTGCACATCGAGCACACTGCCCACGGGCCGCATCGCCTGCTCGACTGCGGGCGATGGGGCGGTTCGTGGTGCGGCCTGCGGCGGGGCGTGGCAGCCACTCACGAGCGCAGCGCCGAGCGTCATACCGAACGCGATGCTCCGCCTCATGCTCAGCGTCATGCTCGGTGTCATGCTCGGTGTCATGCTGCGCGCGATGGGAGCCGTGGAGGCAGGGAGAGAATGCATCGGAAGCTCGGTGCGAGCGGGAGGAAGTGAGCGGTCGGTGGCCGCGATCATGCGGCGACGCCGTCGCCGGACACGCGGGCGCGGGACCGGTGTGCCGTGCGGGCCTGTGCGATGCGTGCGCCAAGCTCTCGGAGGAACGCGTCGCGATTCGCCGGAGTGTACGCGAACACGCGAGACGTTCCGCTGCGGCGGATGACGACGAGTGGAGAGGAGCGATTGATGAGGCCCGTGACCCGCGTCTTCCCAGTCGCGTGCCGGAAAATCAGCTGGCGGCGTGTCGTGGGCGACGCTTCCGCGATATCGCGGTACGGAATCCGGCGGATTGGCAGGACGCGCAGCAGCGCGACCTGCAGCGCCTGGTCGCCGAAGCGGACATCCAGCAGGATGGGTGACAACTCACCCGAGCGGATGCCGCGGATCGTCCAGGTGAGCCCGGCGATCACAGCGAAGGGGATGGCGATCGCAGCGGGATGACTCGTCACGGGGCGGGGGCCAGAGAACCGGCGTTCCAGCGACAAAAGAGGCTCGTGGGGGAGACGATTCGGCTGCCCTGAGAGCACAAAACGCGTCCCGAATCGTTGGCGAGCGGCGATTGGCGGGGANNGGCTATGGCTCCAGGTACTGGTAGAGCGACACCAGCCGGATGGCACGATAGAATGCGCCGCGATTGTGCAGGGAATAGGTCCCGATTCCGACCGGCTTGCCCTGGGCGTTCACTTCGTGGATCTGTCCCGCGAGTCCGAATCCCACAAGCGTGTTACCGCTCTTGAGGCGCTGGACGGATCCGACCGCATCGGTGAAGATCACCGGATTGGGCTCATACTCCCACAGCAGTGTGGCCGTCATCTTCGTCAAGTCGAGCGTGTATTCGGCGGCCCGGGTGTGCGGCGGCGTGTGCCGCAGCCCGTTGTCGTACAACAGAATGTTGCCGTTGTCGAGTACCCGCACACTGTGCTGCCCGCTGAAGAAACCGAGTGGATCCTTGAGGATGGTGAACTGGGTCTGCCGTCCGCCGAGCTGCCACATCCGCGCGCCCGTCTGGTAATTGAGCTTGACGATGGCGCCCATGTGCCGGAACGACACCACGTAGTNNGGATCGACACCGGTGGGCTCGATCCAGTCCTGGATCGTGTAGTGGTCCCAGGCGTCCCAGAGGAACTGCACGCTGCCCGCCGGAAACTCGCGGATGACCTGGTGCCCGATGCCCGTGCCGTTGGCCGGCCCGCCCAGCGCCGAAAAATCGAACGGGCGGCTCGTGTAGCCGAAGAAATGCAGGATCGGCGCATTGACTGTGCCGGTCTCGATCAGCTCATGGGAATCCATCTCTTCGCCGGCCGGTGGTGCGTAGGTGGCAATGACCTCGCCGGTCGGCAGAATCTCATCGTAGACCTCGGGGACGTTGTCATCGCCCTGCGATCCGCCATACGCGAGCGTGAAGTGGCCGTTCTTCTGCTGCTTGGACTCCGCGGATCCGGTGCCCGGCGGAAACTCCCGGTACCACCGGACGCGGCCCTTGGAGTCGAAGATGACCATCAGCACACTGTCGCCGGTATAGAGGATCGGCGACACCAGCGTGTAACCCGGGCCGAAGCTGCCCGAGATGTTGAGTACCGCGGTCTGGACGTATGGTGAGAGCGGTCCTGTGGCGAACTGGAACGGCTCGGCGGTCCGGCCGTGCGCGCCGTATATCTCCAACGTATTGGAATACGTCGCGTTCGGGAGCAGGCCGAGGGTGGCGATGCGCCCGGAGTCGCCGGTCAGCGCTACGAATGGCGTGGCGGCCGCGGTGTCGCCCGGTGTCGAGTAGAGCACCCGCGCGGAGTCCGCGTTGGTGGCCGTGAACGTCACGATCGTCGAGAGCGAGTTGAGCGGATTCGCCTGGACGGCATATCCCGTGACGAGTGGCGCGAGCGCAGAGTTGGGGGCCGCGACGCCGGTCGTGTGGTCGTTCGAGCACGCCGCGAGGGCGAAGAGCCCGAGGACCGCGAGCGCGGCGACTGCGGCACGCGCTCGGGGGGCGCGAGACCCATCGGAACGGGTGTGTCGGGTCGGCATTAGAGTAGGGAGCCGGGAGTGGTCGCGTGCTTGCGGTGGCGGCAGTGCGGACGCACGCGGACGATGGACCGGGACAGGCTTGTTACCAATACCGCCTCTTTCCGGCAAAGTGTTGGGCTGGGGCGTTGGGCCAGGCGTGCGCCGGAACCGCGCAAATTGCCACCCCGTGGGCCTGGCGTCGAGTGGGGGAGCCGTATCACAACCGAGCTCACGACCCATCTCACGACCGTCGTTCGCGCCACCCCGGAGGCACAAACGATGCACGATGTTGTACGACCATGCGCGACGGGACCGGTTCGGATTGTCAAAATCGTCCCACGGAGTGGGGCCTGCTGTGAATGGCATTCACCCGGGGTAGCCCGCCGCAAATCAGGGGCGAGCGGCACTTTCGCCCGTCTCCGGTTCTTGACAGCACCATCTCGGCCCCCCACGCTTGTCGCCTGTTACATGGCGTGACCTGGCAGTTACAGCCGGGCAACGCCTGGTGTCGGCCGCGTGTCCCCAGACATGCCGTGCCAGCCGGCTCGCTCCGTGCGCGCGCGGGACGCACGGATGCGAGAACCCCGATGTTCCTGCGCGAGGAGGATACGAAGTGCAGAGACTCTTGTTCGTGATGCGGGGAGCGGCGATCGGAGCCGCGCTCCTGGCCGTGGCAATGTGGCCCGCCGCGCGGGCGAACGCGCAGGGGACGCTGCGGCCCCTGACGGGGCGAGTGATTGACGGCGAGGACAAGGCACCGATCCCCGCGGCATCGGTCCAGGTGGTGGGCACCACCCTCGGCACGACCACGACGGACAGCGGCACGTTCTCGGTGCGCGTGCCGCAGGGCGCGGCCACCCTCACGATCCGCCGGATCGGCTTTCGCGCGGTGACCGTGATCGTGGCCGCGGACCAGGGCGACGTGGCGGTCAGCCTCGCGCGCGACATCCTCGAGCTGCAGCAGCAGGTCGTGACGGGCGTCGCGACGAGCGTGGCCTCCGAGAACGCGGCGAACGATGTCGCGGTGGTGACCTCGGCGAACCTCAATCGCGCGCCTGCCCCGACGGTGGAGAACGCGCTGCAGGGCAAAGTGCCGGGCGCCGTGATCCAGCAGAACAACGGCGGCGATCCGGGTGGCGGGATGCAGGTCCAGATCCGCGGCATCACGTCGCTGTTCGCGAACGCGTACCCGCTCTACGTCGTCGACGGCGTGATCGTCAACAACGAGACCGTCAACAGCGGCCTCAACACGATCACCCAATCCAATGGTGGCGCGGGGTCGAACTCGCAGGACCTCAGTCCGAATCGCATCGCCGATCTCAACCCCGAGGACATCGAGACGATCGAAGTCCTCAAGGGTGCGTCGGCGTCCGCGATTTACGGGTCGAAAGCGTCGGCCGGCGTGATCATCATCACGACCAAGAAGGGCACGGCCGGCAAGCCGCGGATCGAGCTGTCGCAGAAAGTCGGCCAGTTCGACATCTCGAACACCTACGGCCTGCGCACATTCCCGACGCTCGCCAGTGCCGTCGCCTGGGGCAACGAATTCGGGTATAACCCGGCCACCATCAAGGCGGAGTACGGCGGGCCGCAGAACTACCAGAGCCAGTTGTTCGGCAACAACCAGTTGGCGTACGAGACCGACGCGAGCATCAGCGGGATCACCGGGAACACCCAGTACTTCCTGTCCGGGCTCG
>PMHN01000090.1:731-3426 GCA_003156695.1 Gammaproteobacteria bacterium | reverse complement strand
CGGGGGCACCCGGGTCGGACGCGCCGTCGGTTGACCATGCCTGAGCAGGCGTCGCGGATTCCGCCACGCTGGCAGCAGGAAGCGTCGCTGCAGAAACGGCGTATGCAGCGATAAGTAAAACCATTTGCAATCAGTGCCATGGGGTGAGTATGCGAATGATAGTGATTCGCATTTAGAACTGTCAAGAATACAATCTTCCAAATCGAGACTTTCCAGCGCATCGCTTAGGCGAACCTGGGCGTGCGAGTCAGTGCCGCTGTACGCCTCAATGCAGTAATCCTCGGGTGTTAGACTCGCCGCGTTGCACGCCGGGTTTCGCCGTGATCCGACCCAGAATCCTCCGACCAGGTCCGAGCCGCCGCCTCATCGGCTTCCTGCTGCTGACGCTCGCCGTGCGTGCGTTCATCCCGGCCGGCTTCATGGCCTCGGCCAGCGGCTCATTTCCGGTGGAAATCTGCCCGGAAGGCTTCCCGAGCCAGCTGCTGCACGGTGTTGCTCATGAGCACGGCGGTGCGCACGAGCACGGCGCACACCTCGGCGCCGGGGCGACGCATCATCACGGCTCTTCCGGCTCGGACCACTGCGTATTCGCGGGACTGGCGGGCGCGGGCCCTGCTCCCTGCGCTACGCCGGTGCTCCTGCCTCTCACGGCCCTGGCGGTGCAGCCCTGTGACATCGCCTGCCCCGCGTTGCGCGCCCAGCGCGTGCGCATTCCCCAGCCCCGCGCGCCTCCTGCCCTGCCGGCCTGAAGACTCCTGACGCGCGCATGGCCCGGGAATGCCGGGCGTGTTCGCTCGTGCGCAACATCCATCGTCGGCACTGCGGTCGCGGCAGCGGTCGCCCGGGANNGCCGCGCCGGCGTGCCTGGGCTCGATGCAGACCCTCGCCTGCGCCACCTGCGGCTGCACGCTGAGCGCGGATGCAGCCATGGGCTACGCGGCTGTTTCCGGCTGGCGTTTCACGATCGAAGACGATTACATCGACCAGGACCAGCTGCGCGGCGGAACCAGCACGGCCACTCCCTCTCAGGTCGTGAACAACCCGTCCAACCCGGCGCTTGGGGGCGGGGAGATAGAGAAGCAGACCGTCAACCGCTACCTCACCCTGGGTATCAACTACAGCCCGAACCTCGACTGGAACCTCAATCTGCTCATGCCTTACGTGGATCGTGACCACACGACCTACGGGACGCAGCTGGCGCCGTACACGCCTGCCGAATCGGCTCCGGACCAGGTGAGCGCTGCCCATGTCGCAAGCCTGGGCGACATCAAGCTCATCGGCAGCTACCAGGGCCTGCTCCCGGGCCGCAACCTCGGCTTGCAATTGGGCGTGAAACTGCCGACCGGCGACTACGGAACCCGGGTGAATTTCTACTCCGGTCCCTGGCTCGGAACGCCCCTGGATGCCAGTCTGCAGGCCGGCACCGGCAGCACGGATCTCATCGTCGGCGCGTATTACTACCAGCCCGTAAGCGAGAACTTCAGCGCTTTCATCAACGGTCAATTCCAGTCAGCCGTCGCGCACCGCCAGGATGAGCCGGGCAATGACTTCCGGCCCGGCAACACGGCCACCGTGAGTCTCGGGGTGCGCTATGAGCGCAGTCCCCAGTGGCTGCCGCAGCTGCAGCTGAATTTCTCTCACAAGAGCGCCGATCAGGGCGCGCTCGCCGACACTACCGATACCGCCGGCACGGTGCTCTATGCCAGTCCCGGCTTGACCGTGCGCGTGATGCAACACCTGCACCTGTTCGGGTTTGTGCAGCTGCCCGTCTACAGCAGGCTCGACGGCTACCAGCTCTTCCCGCACTGGACCGCGAGCGTGGGGGCAAGCTATGCGCCGTAGACTCGAGGCTAGGCGCGCCGCCAGGTGGTCACGCCACCCGGCTTGTCCTCGAGGATGACTCCGGCGGCGGCGAGCTCGTCGCGGACGCGGTCCGACTCGGCCCAGTTTTTCGTGCGCCGTGCCGCGACGCGCGCGGCGATGCGCTCCTCGATCTGCGCGTCACTGAGGGACTCAGCGGCGCTCGTGGACGCACTACCGCCCGCCACCGCGCCTGCCAGCCTGAACCATTGGGCCGGCGGCAGCTCCAGGATGCCGAGCACGCCACCGAGCGAGCGCAGTTCAGCGCCCAGCTGCGCCGCCCGCTGCGCTTCGCCCGCGTCCCTCGCCGCATTCACCTCGCGTGTCATCGCCTGCAGGACTGCGAGCGCCTCCGGGGTGTTGAAGTCATCATCCATGCTCGCGCGAAAACGCGCCGTGTAGTCGCTGGCGGCGGGAGTCACGACCGGCAGGTCGCGCAGCGCGGTATAGATGCGGCCGAGCGCCGCGTCCGCCTGCTCCAGCTGCTCGGGGGAATAGTTGATCGGCCCGCGGTAATGACTCAGGAGGAAGAAGAACCGCATGACTTCCGGATGCCGCAGCCGCGCCAGCACATCGCGCAGGGTGAAGAAGTTGCCCAGCGACTTCGACATCTTCTCGTCATCAACGTTGACGAAGCCGTTGTGCATCCACAGCCTCGCGAAGCTGTCCCCGGTCGCCGCGCGCGACTGCGCGATTTCGTTCTCGTGATGCGGGAACTTAAGATCCATGCCGCCACCGTGTATGTCGAAATGCGTGCCCAAGAGCGCGGTCGACATCGCGGAGCATTCGATATGCCAGCCGGGCCGCCCGAACCCCCAGGGCGAGGGCCACGCGG
>PMHN01000090.1:0-702 GCA_003156695.1 Gammaproteobacteria bacterium | reverse complement strand
CATAGGCGTAGTCGCGCGCGATAAGCTGCGCCACCATCGCGATGATCTGTGGCAGATACCGCGTGGCACGTGGTTCCTCGTCCGGCGGCAGAATGCCCAGGCGCGCGCAATCCTCATTCATCGCCTGGATGAAGCGCTCCGTGACTGCGCCGATCGGTTCACCCTTCTCGGCCGCACGGCGGATGATCTTGTCGTCGATGTCGGTGATGTTGCGTACGTAGGTGAGCCGATAGCCGCTATGGCGCAGGTAGCGGCTGACGACATCGAACACCGTCAGCATGCGGGCATGACCAATGTGCACGAAGTCGTACACGGTGAGTCCGCACACGTACATGCGCAGCGCGCCCGGCGTGATGGGGGTGAGCGTCTCTTTCTCGCCCGTGAGGGAGTTGTGGATNNCGCGCCTTGCCGGGGGGCATGGCTTTCAGGAGCGGCGCAAGCTCCGGCCCGTCGCTGCGGCCGGTGAGCGCCAACCGCAGCGGCATGTAGAGCGCCGCGCCCTTGCGGCCGCTCGCGGCGCGCGCCGCGGCGGCGCGCGGATCGTTGGGGCCGGCGACGGCGAGATAGTGTTTGAACGCCGCCTGCGCGTCGGTGTTGCGGCCGATCGCTTGGAGCACCACGCCGCGATTGAAGACGGCCGCCGGAAAATCGTGCCGCTCGCGCAGCACGCGGTCGAGCTGCGCGAGCGCCGCCAGGTCGTGA
>PMHN01000348.1 GCA_003156695.1 Gammaproteobacteria bacterium | reverse complement strand
GCTCTTAAGCGGCCGCCGGGCGCCGCCCCGCACCGGCCGCAGCCGCTCGCCTCCGCGGCGCGGGCGGACCGCGAGGGTCCTGGCCAGCGCGTCGAGGTCCAGTGGCCCGCGCGCGTCCTCTTCAAGTGACAGCGTCCCGGCGCCGGTGGCGAGTACCGGGCGCTGGCTGAGGTGCCATCGCCACTTGAGTGTGCCGCCGCGCCCTGCAGTCGGGGCGGGGTGCGCGCGGATGCTCAGAAGATCCCCCTGCCGCCGCACCATCGCTCCCGGCCACGCGACCAGTGGATGCGCATCCGTGCGCGCCGCGAGCAGGGGCCCGCAGATCTCCTGCAGGCGACGCGCGGGCGGGGCCAGGTAGCCCGAGCGGTTGATCCAGAACCGCAGCGCATTGCGCCGCCGCTCCGCTGGCAGCGCGCGCAGCACCGCAGCCGAGAGCATCGCGCCGTGGCTCGCGCGAGCAACATCGGCGGCGCCCAGCGCGTCGAGCATCCGCTGCGCCTCCGCGGCATGGCGCGCACCGCGCACGACCGTGCCCGGGGCCGCCGGCCAGCGGGCGAGGATTGGCGGCAGCACCCGCGAGCGCAGGTAGTTGCGGTCCAGGTGCTCGTCGGCGTTGCTCGCGTCCTCGATCCAAGCCAGGTCGCGGGTGCGCAGCCAGGCGCGCAGCTGTGCGCGCGGCATATCGATGAGCGGCCGCACGAGCACTCCGCGTGCGAACGGCGCGCACGCCGGCATGGCGGCAAGCCCCGCGACGCCTGCGCCACGCAGCAGTTGCAGCAGCACAGTCTCGAGCTGATCGTCCTGGTGGTGCGCAGTAAGCAGCGCCTCACCGGCCTGCAGAGCGCCGCCGAGCACGCCATAGCGTGCCGCACGCGCCGCTGCTTCCAGCGACTGCCCGCGCCCGCGCGCCACCCGCACGCGCCGCACTTGCAGCGGCACACCGAGGGACGCTGCTACCTTGCGGCAGTGCCGCCCCCAGGCGCTCGAGTCCGGCTGCAGCTGATGGTCGACATAGATGGCGCGCAGCCGCGCGGGCCTCGCGGGAGCTGCGGCCAGCGCCGCGAGCAGCGCGGTGGAATCCGCGCCGCCGCTGAAAGCCACGCACACGCTCGTGTGGGGGAATTGCGGCAGCAGCTGCCAGAGCCGCCGGCCGAGCCACTCGGGGCTGAACTTCGTAGCGCTGGCTGCGCGTCCGACCACGCTTAGTCCATTGGACGAAATCGCTTGGCAGCGATTTCGTCAGACAACAGCTTCGGTTGCCGCCGGCGAAAGGCGTGGCTCGATACGCATCTGTTTCCGATTAGCTCGGCAGCCGAGCACTTCAAAGCAAGGCTGGCGCAGGGGCTTTCGCCGGCTGCGGTCGTGGCAAATGGCTGGTGCCGCGGTGTTAACACGCCTTACGCCGGCGTTTCGGAGTACACACCGAAGGCGGCGATCTTGGCGGCGCGCTCGGCGCGCAGCTGATCGCGCGGAATCGCGTCCAGCTCATCCAGGTGCCGCACCAGCGCCGCCTTCAGGCTCGCCGCAACCGCCGCGGCGTCCCGATGCGCCCCGCCCAGGGGCTCCTCGATGACTTCATCGACCAGCCCGAGCTTCAGCAGCCGGTCGGCCGTAAGATTCAGGGCCTCGGCGGCCAGTTCCTTCTTGTCCTGACTCTTCCACAGGATCGATGCGCAGCCCTCGGGGGAGATCACCGAGTAGGTGCTGAACTGCAGCATCAGCAGGCGGTCGCACACCCCGATCCCGAGTGCCCCTCCCGAACCGCCCTCGCCCGTGACGATGGTGACGATCGGGATGCGCAGCACCGACATCTCAAAGAGGTTGCGCGCGATCGCCTCGCTCTGGCCGCGCTCTTCGGCACCGACGCCCGGGTAGGCGCCCTGGGTATCGATGAGCGTGACCAGCGGCAGCGCGAAGCGCTCTGCCAGGCGCATCAGCCGCAGCGCCTTGCGATACCCCTCGGGCTTGGGCATGCCGTAGTTGCGCCGCACGCGCTCCTTGGTGTCGCGTCCCTTCTGATGGCCGAGGACCATCACCGCGCGGTCGCCGAGGCGCGCAAGCCCGCCGACGATCGCAAGATCGTCGCCAAACATGCGATCGCCGTGCAGCTCCTGAAACTCGTGGCACATGACGTTCACGTAGTCGAGGGTGTAGGGCCGGTGCGGATGGCGCGCAAGCTGCGTGATCTGCCAGGGCGTGAGGTTCGCAAAGATGTGTGACGTCAGCTGCCGGCTCTTCGCCTGCAGACGGGCGATCTCATCGTGGATGTTGACTTCGGATTCCGAAGTCACGTGCCGCAGCTCCTCGATCTTCGCTTCGAGCTCGGCGATGGGCTGTTCAAAGTCCAGAAATGCGACTGCCATGGCCTGAGGGTACCTTACCTGCCGTCGGCAGAAAATGCGGCGCCGGCGAGGGCTGGCGGCGCGCCGTAGATGACCTGCACCGAGTTGGCTCCAAACAGCCCCTCCAGCTGCTCGAGCAGCTCGCGGCTCGCGCGCACCGTCCATTCAGCGCCGAGCGTCAGCGCGCCGCTGGCGTCCGCGCCGCGATACTCGATGGTGATCGGACACGGGCCGCCCAGCCACGGCGTGAGAATCGTGGCGAGGCGCCCCGAGAGCGCCGCCGCGTCGCCGTGGGAGGCGCTGATGACGACCCGCCGCGCCTCCTGTTCGCGCACCTTGTCGAGCTCACTCACGCGCCGCACCGACAGCCGCCAGGCATCGCTGAAATCATCAAAGCGCAGCAGCCCTTCGACGAGCAGCAGCGCGTCCTTGGTGATCAGCTCGCGATGCTTCTGCCAGGTCTCCTCAAACAGCAGCGCTTCGATGCGACCGGTGCGGTCGTCGAGCGTCACGAACACCCGTTGCCCGCGCTTTTTCACCTCATCGACGAGGCCGGCGACCGTGACCAGCTTGCCGGCGCCGAAGCGCCCGGGCTCCAGTCCCACGACCGGCCGCTCGCTGACCAGATCCCCGATGCGGTGCGATACGAAGCGCGCCAGTGCGGGCTCGAAGCGCGCCAGCGGATGACCGGTGAGGTAAAGCCCGAGCGTCTCGCGCTCGCCCGCCAGGCGCACCGCCTCGCTCCATTCTGCAAGCGCGGCGCTGCGGCGCACCGGTAACCTGCTCGCGTGGCTCTCGCTCGCG
>PMHN01000135.1 GCA_003156695.1 Gammaproteobacteria bacterium | reverse complement strand
GCGCCGGTAATCAACACACTCTTGCCCGCGAAGTTGTTCATTTGTTGCCGATCCCGCCTAAACTGCCGACGCAACTTGCGCGCCCATCATAACGGCGGTGTCTTCAGGCGATGAACTGGCTGTTACGACGACTGCTGGGACTGTGGGTGCGGTTCAAGGTGCGCCCGGAGGACGCCGCGACGCTGCTCGCGGGCCGCAGCCGCCCGGTCTGTTATGTGCTCGAGCGCGCGAGCATCACGGACCTGGCGGTGCTGCAGGACGCCTGCCTGGCGCTGAAGCTGCCGCGTCCCGGCAGGCGGCTCGGCGGGTCGGCCAGGGAGCTGCGCTCGTTCTTTTATCTGAGCCGTACCCGCGGCCTGTGGGACGCACGGCTCGACCGTTCGCCACCGGCGCACCTCGCGCAGATGATCGCCGTGCTGCGCGCCGACCCGGCGGCGGATTTTGACCTGGTGCCGGCGGCGGTTTACTGGGGCCGCGCGCCGCAGAAGGAGGCCTCGTGGCTGCGCCTGCTGCTGGTGGAGGACTGGGCGCTGACCAGCCGGGTGCGCAAGGTCATGCAGGTGCTCTTCAACGGGCGCAACACACTCATCGAGTTTGAGGCGCCGTTGTCGCTGCGCGAGCTGCTCGGTGAGCAGCTGGGAGTGGCGGTGCGCGGCCGGCGCGTCGCGCGCACGCTGCGGGCGCTGTATGCCCGGCGGCGTGCGGCACGCATCGGACCAGACCTCTCGCATCGGCGCACCATCGTCAACCAGGTGTTGCGCACGCGTGCGGTGCGCGCGGCGGTGGCGCAGGAAATGCGCATCCGCCATCTCACGCGTTACAAGGCGCTGCAACGCGCCCGCGGCTACGCCCGGGAGATCGCGGCCAACTACTCGCACGCCTTCGTGCGTTTCATGGAGCACGCGCTCGCGTGGCTGTGGAACCGCCTGTACGACGGCGTGGTGTTCGGCCACGGCAGCACGCTCGAGCGGGTGGCAGAGGGCAACGAGATCATCTACGTGCCCTGTCACCGCAGCCACATGGACTATCTGTTGCTCGGCTACGCGATCTATGTGCACGGCTACGCAGTGCCACACACCGCAGCGGGTGTGAACCTCAACCTGCCGGTCGTGGGGCGTTTCCTGCGCCAGGGGGGCGCCTTTTTCATCCGCCGCAGTTTCGGCGGCAACGCGCTCTATACCGTGGTGTTGATGAAATACCTGGCCGCGATCATGGCGCGCGGCCACCCCATCGAGTACTTCATCGAGGGGGGTCGCAGCCGCACCGGCCGCCTGCTGCAACCGAAGACCGGGATGCTCACCATGACGGTGCGCAGCTTCCTGCGCGACCCGCAGCGCCCGGTGGTGTTTGTACCGGTGTACTTTGGCTATGAACGCCTGGTCGAGGGCTCGACCTACGTGGGGGAGCTTTCCGGACGGCCCAAGGAGAAAGAGAGCATCTGGGGGCTGCTGGGCTCGCTGCGCGTGCTCAAGCAGCGCTTCGGCAAGGTGCATGTGAACCTCGGAGAGCCGATCCGCCTGAGCGAGGTCCTCGACGGTGCCGACAGCCAGTGGCGCACGCGCAGCATCGATGACGAGGAGCGCGTGCCGTGGCTCGCGCGCGCGGTGGACGAGCTGGCCGGGCGCATCATGCGGCATATCAACGCGGCGGCGGCGGTGACGCCGGTGAATCTGCTGGCCGTCACGCTGCTGGCGATGCCCCGCCAGGCGCTCGCCGAAGCGGACCTCGTGCGCCAGCTCGAGCTGTACCGCGCGCTGCTGCGCGACTTCCCCTACAGCGAGCGCGTGACCGTGACCGATCTGACGGGCCCCGACATCATCAGTTACGGGATTTCCATGCGGCTCATCGCGCGCGAACCGCAGGTGCTCGGGGACATCGTACGTATGAGTCAGGAAAGCGCGGTGCTCGCCACCTATTTCCGCAACAACGTGCTGCACCTGTTCGCGTTGCCCTCGCTCGTGGCCTGCGCGTTTACCAGCAACGAGCGCATCGCGACCGAGGACATCCAGCGACTGGCGTGGCGGATCTATCCGTACGTTGCGCAGGAGCTGTTCCTGCGATGGAGCGAGAGCGAGCTGCCGGGGGTCATCGACGGGGTGCTGGCGTGCCTCGCCGGCCACGGGCTGATCGAGGCGGACGCGGTCGCGGGATTCTGGCGGCGGCCGTGGCCGAGCTCCTCGAAAGCCATGCAGCTGTCACTGCTGGCGCAGGTCACCATCCAGACAACCGAGCGCTACTACCTGGCGGTAGCGCAGTTGGTCAAGGCCGGCAGCGGCCAGATCAGCCAGGCCGCGCTCGAGGAACGCTGCCAGCTCACCGCGCAGCGCATCGGTGTGCTTTACGGCCTCAACTCCCCGGAATTTTTCGACCGCTCGATGTTCGGGAACTTCATTGGTCTCCTGCGTGCGCGCGGCGTGGTGCGCGTCGGCGCGGGAGGCAGCCTCGAGTTCGATGAAGTGCTGCTGCGTGTGGCGCAAGACGCACAGTTCGTGCTGAGCGAGCAGCTGCGTCACAGCATCCTGCAGGTAACACACGGCTGATGGCCTTGCCGGATCGCGAGCCTGAGTCGTAGACTGACCACGCAGGTTTTGTGTTGCGGCAACAAATAAGCAAAGCGCAGCGCGAGCACATGATCGCTGGCGAAAGCGGGCCTTGAGCCCGAGGGGCTCAAGGACGCGCGAGGCGCCGGCAGCCTCGAGGAAGCAGGGGGACACATGAGGAAAGTTCACACGGGGCGTCGTTCGTCACTGCTCGCCGTGGTAGCCGCGGGCTGCCTGGCGAGCGCCATCTGGCCGAGCGCGCATGCCATCAACTTCCAGAGCGCTTCGGGTGACTGGAGCGGCAGCTGGGACACGACCATCGGCTATGGGCAGGGCTGGCGCGTGTCAGGGCGCGACTGCCGGCTCATCGCCATCGCCGACGGCGGCTGCGGCTACTCAGCGAACATCGACGAGGGCGACCTCAATTACAGCAAGGGCACTTTCAGCCAGGCCGTCACCGGCGTCACCGAGCTGTCCCTCAACTACAAGGACAAGGCCGGCATTTTCGTGCGTGGCAGCGGTCTGTACGACTTCTACGTCATGGACGACAACGCCCAATACACGCCGCTGAACCACGACGCGCGCGACGTCGTCGGCAGCTACACGCGACTGCTGGATGCCTTCGGCTACTACCGCTTCGATATGGGCAGCGTGCCCACCGAGGTGCGCCTCGGCAACCAGGTGGTGAGCTGGGGCGAGAGCACGTTCATTCCGGGCGGCCTGAACGAGGTGAACCATTACGACGTATCGGCATTGCTCACGCCCGGAGCGGAGCTGAAGACCGCGCTGCTGCCTGACAGCATGGCGGTCGTGAACCTGCAGCTGAGCAAGGATACGAGCACGCAGCTGCTGTACCTGTTCAACTGGCACGAAACCATTGCCCCGCCCGCCGGCTCCTATTTCAGCACCAATAACGCCGGCGTCATCGGCGGCAACCAACTGTTCTATGGCTTCGGCGCGATTTCCAACCAGGGCGTAAATTTCACCCCGCTCGGTGGCTCGGTGATCAGCGACTTCCAGGCGGTGGACCGTCTGCCGGATCACGTGCCCTCCGATGCGGGTCAGTACGGCGCGAACATGAAGTTCTACCTGCCGAATTTCGGCCAGGGCACGCAGGTCGGGCTCTACTTCCTGAATTACACCAGCCGGCTGCCGGTGGTATCGCTCACCACCGGCACGCAGGCGGGTCTTGCCAATGGCTTCGGCGCCATCAACGCCGTTGGCGGCGCGGCCCAGGCGCTGGCGGCGGGTCTGCCATTCGCGGCCGCGGTCGCCACGGGAGCCGCCGTCGGCGAGGCGCGTGCCACGGCGCTCGGCGGCAACCTGAGCGCGGCGGCGGCAACCGAGTACGCCACCATCGGCGCCAACACCCTGCTCGCGGGCGGCAGCGTCAACAGCCAGGCGCAGAGCCTGGCCACCTACGAGTACGGCAAGACGGCCGGGTACTTCGAGAGTTTCCCGCAGGACATCAAGATGCTCGGGCTGTCTTTCAACAGCGAGATCAAGGCCACCGGCACGGCCATACAGGGCGAGCTCGCCTACCGGCACAACGTGCCGCTGCAGCTCGACGACGTCGAGCTGGTGTACGCCTCGCTCACCCCACTGGAGGCCGGGGTCGCACGCCTGCTTGGCGAGCCGGTCACGCCTGCGGGCCACTGCGCGCCGAGCTCTGCGACCCCGATCACCGGCTGCAACCAGCTCGGCGCCTACGGGCTCGGCCAGACCATCCAGGGCTACGAGCTGAAGGACACCTGGCAGATAGGCTTCACCGCGACCCAGACCTTCGCCAACGTGATGAAGGCCTCGCAGGCGGTGCTGCTGTTCGAGGCCGCGGCGGATGAAGTGCCGGGACTGGAGAACAAGTACACCGGCGGACCGGAGGGCCTCGGCCTGCGCTACGACGGTCCCGGTACCAACCTCAGCGGCAACCCGAATCTCGGTGGCTATCCGCAATTTCCAGCGGTTAACGGCCAGT
>PMHN01000246.1 GCA_003156695.1 Gammaproteobacteria bacterium | reverse complement strand
GAGGGGTTCGTCAAACCCGACGTGGTGGCCATGGGTGGACACATCCTCGCCTACGCACCAACCAACTGCACGCTCGCCGACGAGTTTCCGAGCTGGATGAATGCGACCTACGACGACCTCACCATGTCGGGCACCTCGATGGCGACCGCCGTGACCAGCGGGGTCGTCGCCCTGATGCTGCAGGTGAACCCGTCGCTGACTCCAAACGAGGTGAAGTGCCACCTGATGGCCAGTGCCGATCCGGCAGTCAATGCCAACGGCACGCTCGCCTACAGCGTGTTCCAGCAGGGTGCGGGACTCGTCAACGCGCAGGCCGCCGCTTACAGCACGGCCGCCAACTGTGCGAACCAGGGACTCAACGTCCTGCTGGATCTTGCCGGCGTGCAGCACTACGGCGGCCCTGCCAACCAGAATCCCACCACCGGCCAGTACTACATCACCGCCGCGGGCAGCGGCTCGCTGCTCGGGGAGCTGCTGTGGGGCATCGAGAGCCTGGGCTCGGGGCTCGAGTGGAACGGCACCTACACCTCGGGCAGCGGCTACACCTGGAGCAGNNGCAGTGGCTACACCTGGAGCAGTGGCTACACCTGGAGCAGCGGCTATACCTGGAGCAGCAGTACGGCATCCAGCTCCGACGCTTCGGGTATCAACAACATCCCTGCCCAGCAGTAACCATGCGCGCGCAATTCCAGGGGGCGCCATGCGCACCCGCAGTCTCCTCGGCGCCCTCGTAACCGGCGCCTGGCTGTGCGGCCCCTCAGGGCTCGTACATGCGGCCGCACCGCTTCCGGCGGTGCGGCCGGTGTATTTCGAGCACCTCACAATGCGCGACGGGCTCTCGCAGGACACCGTCGAAGGGATCCTGCAGGATTCGCGCGGCTATCTGTGGCTGGCGACCGAGAGCGGACTGGACCGCTACGACGGCAATTCGATCCGCGTCTACCGTCGTGAGCGCGGTAACCCGCAGGCCCTCGCCAGCGACTACATCTGGACCATTGCCGAGGATGCGCACGCGGATCTGTGGCTGGCGACCATCGGCGGGGGCGTGGAGCGCTGGGAGCGCAGCAGCGACCGCTTTCAGCAGTTCCGCCACAATCCGGCAGACCCCGCATCCCTCGCCAGCGATGAGGTGCGCACACTCCTCATCGACCACGACGGCCGCATCTGGGCGGGCACGCTGGATCGCGGCCTCGACGTGCTCGATCCGCACACCGGTGTTGCGCGTCACTTCCGCCACCACGACGCCGATCCGCATTCCCTCGCCGCCGACGGGGTATTTGCGCTGCACATGGATCACGCCGGTGGCATCTGGGTCGGCACCGACGGGGGCCTGAGCCGCTACGAGCCCGCTTCGGGCAGCTTCATCAACTACGGCAGATCCGCGGATGGTGCGGGCCTGTCCGACCTGCAGGTGCGCGTCATCAGTGAGGACCATACCGGGGCGCTGTGGATCGGCACGCTGCACGGCGGTGTTGACCGACTTGAGCCCGGTACCGGGCGCGTGACTTCGTTCCGCCACGATGCTGCCAATCCACGCTCGCTCAGTCACGACCGCGTGACTGCGATTCTGGAGGACGATGCGCAGCGCCTGTGGGTTGCAACCGCCGACGGCCTGAACCTCTTCGACCGCTCTTCCGAAGCCTTCGTGCGCTACGGAAACGATCCGGACAACCCGCAGAGCCTGCGCGACAGCGACGTCATGTCGCTCTACCAGGACCGTGGCGGGGTGCTGTGGGTCGGCACGCGCTCAGGCGGCGCGAGCCATTGGAATCCCAATGGCTGGCTGCTCGGACACTATCGCAGTGCGAGCTTTCGCGACACGCAGGTGACGAGCTTCGCCGACGACGGTACAGGCCGCGTGTGGGTTGGCACGAGCGGCGCGGGTCTGGTCGAGATTGACGCGCGCAGCGGCCAGGAGCGGCGCTACGCGCGCGACACGCCAGCGATGCGCCTTAGTGACGATCGCGTCATGGCGCTGCTCTACGACCACAACGGCAGCCTCTGGGTCGGCACCATGTCCGGAGGCCTCGATCGGGTCAATCTTGCCACCCGTAAAGTAGAAGTCTGGCGCACCTCCGCCAGCGATCCGGCCACGCTCCCCGCTGACGGGGTGATGTCGCTGTACCAGGATCGGCTGGGCAGCGTGTGGGTGGGCACCTTCGGCGGCGGCCTGGCGAGCATCGAGCCTGCGAGCGGGCGGGTCACGCGCTATCCCTACGGCGGTGATGCGGCCAACGCGCTGAGCGACGCACGCGTCAGCGCCATCGCCGAGGATGCGCTGGGGAATCTGTGGATCGGCACCCCCGGCGGCGGACTGAATCTTCTGCAGCGCTCGAGCGGGCGCTTCTATCACTATCGGCGCGATGACCACGACAGCACCAGTCTTGCGGACGACGCCATCTACGCGCTGCACGTCGACGGGCGCGGGGAGGTATGGGTGGGCACCGCGGGCGGCGGCCTTGACCAGGTTGTCGGCAGCTCGGCGGCGCCCCTGGCGGTTCATTTTCACAACTACGCCGGCATGTTGCCGAGCCGCGTGGTGTACGGAATCGAGTCCGACGGCGCCGACCGGCTGTGGCTGAGCACCACTAACGGCCTGGTGCGGCTGGATCCAAACAGCCAGACGGTCAAGGTGTTCCACGAATGGCATGGCCTGCAGGGCGAGGACTTCAATTTCAACGCCCACTACCAGGATCGCGACGGCACCCTGTTCTTCGGCGGCAACAATGGCTTCAACGCATTTTCCCCCTCGGCAGCCGGCTTCAGCGCGCCGCCGCCGCATGTGGTGCTGACCGCCGCCGCACGGCTCAACCAGCCGCTCGCCGAGCAGGACCTGCCGGCAGGTGGCCGCCCACTGGCGCTTGCCTATGACGACAAGCTCGTCACTTTCGAGTTCGCCGCGCTCGACTTCACCTCACCTGCCAACAACCGCTATTCCTACCGCCTCGACGGCTTCGAGTCGGCGTGGGTCGATGCCGGGGCGCTGCATCGCGCGACCTACACCAACCTCGGTGCCGGCGACTACGTTTTCCGGGTGCGCGCCGCCAATGCGGACGGCGCCTGGAGCACGGACGAACTGACCGTGCCGGTGCATGTCTCACCCGCACCGTGGGACACCACCCCGGCGCGCGTCCTGTACGCGGCCGCCATGCTGCTGCTGCTCGGGTACCTGTGGCGCCGCTTGCAGGCGCGGCGTGCGCACGCCCTGCGCTACAGCAGAAAGCTCGAGCAGACCGTGCAGGAGCGCACCCAGGAACTGCAGGAACGTAACGCCGAGCTGCAGGTGCTGACGCGCGCCAAGAGCGATTTCGTCGCGCGCATGAGCCACGAGCTGCGCACGCCCATGAACGGCGTGCTCGGTATGACGAGCCTGCTGCTGGATACGCACCTCGACGCGCCCCAGCGGCGCTTCGCCGAGGGTATTCACCGCTCAGCGGATTCGCTGCTGGCGATCGTCAACGACGTCCTCGACCTGTCGAAGATCGAGGCCCGCAAGCTCACGCTCGATCCGGTCGATGCCGATGTGCTGGAGATCGTCGCGCATACGGTGGAAGTGCTGGCGGCGCGTGCCGCGGGCAAGGGCATTGAGCTGCTCTTCGATGAGCCCCTTGTCGCCCTGCCGCGCGTGCGAGTCGACGCGGTGCGGCTGCGGCAGGTGCTCATCAATCTCGGCGGCAACGCCGTTAAGTTCACGGAAGCCGGAGAAGTGACCTTCCGCGTAGTGCCGCTCGCGGCCGCAGGCACGCACGGAGCATTGCGCGTGCGCTTCGAGGTCGCAGACACCGGCATCGGCATCGCGCCGGAGAAGCAGCGCATCATCTTCGAGGNNACACCGGCATCGGCATCGCGCCCGGGAACCAGGGCAAGGTGTTCGAGCAGTTTGCGCAGGAAGATGCGTCCACGACGCGCCGCTTTGGCGGCACGGGCCTCGGACTTGCGATCTCGCGTCAGATCGTCGAGCTCATGGGCGGGGAGCTGTCCCTCGTCAGCACGCCGGGCGCCGGTTCGACGTTCTCCTTTGAGGTAACGCTGCCGCTGCTGCCGCAATCTGCCGCTGCGACGGCAGCACCGCCGGCGCGGCTCGACGGCGTGCGGG
>PMHN01000173.1 GCA_003156695.1 Gammaproteobacteria bacterium | reverse complement strand
GAGCAGGTGCTGCGCTCGCTCGTGACCTTCATCAACGGGCTCACCGCCAGCGCCGTGGCGAATCCGGATGACTGGCCCGCCGCCAAGCAGCTCGCGCAGCTGCGGCTGCACCTGAAGCTCCTGCACGCCTGGGCGCGTGGCGCGAGCGGCACCCGCGCCACGCGGCAAGTCGCGGGCGCTTAGCCTAAANNACTTCGTGTACTGCAGCGTCGCGGTCAGTGGCAGGCCCTTCCCAATCACACCGCGTCGACCAGAATCCTCCCCGGGGAGCGCCTGGAGGGGCGGATGCGGATCTCGATATCGCTACGAAGAGACGCGGGACAATGCCCCTCGTAGTGCAGCCTCGTAGGCCTTAAACGACGCCCGGCCCTTCTTGGTGAGGCGGCAGACTGTCATCGGAATTTTGCCGCGATAGGTTTTCTCAATCTCCACGTATCCGGCTTCTTCAAGCTTCGCCAGATGGCTCGAGAGATTCCCCTTGGTTAAGTCCGTCTGACCCTGCAGGTACAGGAAGTCGGCCTCCTTCACCAGATATAGCGTCGCCGCAATCATCAGACGCGCTGGCTCGTGAATCACACGGTCAAGGTCCGCAATTTTTTTCAGGCGGTCGTTCATGGCTCGTCCGCAGACGGCGGCGGGGTCCGGAGGTAGTTCCAGAGCGCGACTCCTCCGGAACACAACAGCGCGCAGCCAACGCCAGCCAGCCAGCTTACGGTTGCTAACCTCGGGGGATACTCGATCGACACGGCCACACCCAGGGCGAGAGCGAATACGCCGACCACGAGAAACCGTGGCAAGCCGTGGCGCACAGTCACGTACACCCACATCGCGCAAGTCAAGAGGCCACTCACAGCCGGCAGCCACTGAACCAAACGAGCCGGATCGCAACCGAACGAGGGCAGTGCGTAACGAAGGGCCAGCACGCTGCCGGCGGTAGCAAGGAGTGCCACGACCACCATGATCACGCCACGTTTCCACCCGAACAGGCGTTCGCGGGTATAGCCACTGCGCGGGTACGTGATGCGCTCACGCATCGCAGCCTNNACAAACAGCAATAGGTAGAAGACCATGACGGGCAAGAACCAGTGTGATCTGCTGTTGCCCGGAGCCATGTCCAGGACCCAGCCGGCCTGCAGCCAGCAAATGATGCCGAGAGTAATTTCCTCCAGGCCATCAAGGTACCAATAGCGCTGCGCCCGGATGCGGGCTTCAGATAATGGGTCAGTCATGGCAGCGCTCCGGTGGGTACTGGTTTGCACTACAGACCAGTCTGTGACATTGATCCGAGCGGCCACGTGCTGTCAAGGGTGCGGTGTCTGTGCGGCAGGGTAGGTGCGGATACTGTTCAGCCGCGCATCCGCGTGTCGGGCACACGCGACAGCGCCGATCCTGAGTCGCGTGTTGCGCGCCGACTGCAAGGCGCGCGAGTGATCTTGCGAATTACCTCTATTTTCCGCATGCGCCGCATATGGGCGTATAGTCCGCGCACTCAGCCGATTCCGTGTTGAGTTGGTCGGCAAATTCTTGCTGACTGTATTCCGAGGTTAGTCTTATGGATCAATCAAGGAACGTTCCTGCCGGCGAGCCCGTGCGGAACCCAAATGATGCCCCCACGAAGAACATCGTCGACACGATGATCGCTGCGGGTAATTTCACGACCTTCGCCAACTCGATCAAGGCAGCAGGTCTGACCAACGAGTGGGCGGCCAAGGGCCCGTTCACCGTCTTCGCGCCGACCGATGAAGCGTTCAAGAAGCTTACGTCCGGTGAGTACGATACCCTGGTCAAGGACAACGCCAGGCTCAAGGCGATTCTGAACTACCACGTTGTCTCGGGCCGTTTCGCTGCCAGGGACATGAAGTCCGGTGAAATGAATACGCTGCAGGGCAGTTCGCTGACGGCAGTGGCGTCGGCGTCGTCTCCGGACGTTCGGGTCAATGGAGCCCACGTGACCAGACCGGACATCGTTGCAACGAACGGCATCGTTCACGCCATCGATGCGGTCATTCTCCCCAAGAAGTGGCAGTTGCTGGCCGCCGCGGCCTGACGATCGCCTTCGCGACGCATTTCGGTGCACTAAAGGCCCCGTTCGCGGGGCCTTTTCTTTTGATCGACCCGCGCGCTCGTGATCGGTCCGACCAAACTGGTGACGGGATTCTCGAACTTCCTATCAATAACAGCGCGCAAAACTAGCAATCGAGCTCACCGTGCATCGCATGTTTTCAGCGTGGACACCCTGGTAAAGGTGTTGCGGATATCAGCATAGGCCGCCCCGGAGGGGAATTCGTCTGCCCCGGTCAACCATGCGTATCTTCCAGAGATCGGATACACCTTGTCGTTCCTGACGATGATGGTCAGGCCCTGCGGTATTGAGTACTGCCGGACCGACGCACCCTTGTCGCGCCGGAGAATCAAGATATAGGTCTTGCGCGGCTCAAAGGCCGCCATGTCGGGCGTATCAATACGTAATTTCTCGCCAGCGTCCTCGACCTCTCCTCCCACCCGATAGGCCACAAGGTGTTGGTCCGGTGTGAAGGGGGCGTCGCTCTTTATGGTGTCGACGACCGTAAAGTGGGAGATCGTGAAGACCAGGCTCTTGTCGCTGGTCAAGGCCGGTGTTGACTCAAGAAGAGTTGCGCGAACAATCGCATCCCAACCGCAATAGCTGTAATAGGTAGTCCACTCGAGTTGTGTAGTGAATGGCGGCGGCGGTGGATTCGGGAGGGCAGCCATCAGTGCGGTCGGGTTTGGCAAGCCGTAGCCTCGCGTCCCGTCCGATTGCCGTTCGGCTTCATGGAGGCTCTTGTGAAATGGAATCGTAGCCTTCAACTGTCCTTCGGCAGCCTTAAAGTCGAAACCGGTAGTTGGGCGGTTCTGAGCGCCCACTACCGTCGACACTAGTAGCGACGCCGCGGCTACGCCGATGGTGAGAGCGTTTCGCATGAAACCATCTCCTGAACGGTGGCCACGATCTGGATCTACGCTGCAGCCAAGCGTTTCCGCAACCACGATTACAGGCTACAAGTTCAGCTACTCGGCAGAGCATTGGACAAAGACCGTCGACTTCAGCCCCACTGCCGCGATCTGCTCCGTCGACAGCGGCTGCCGGCGCCGGCCCGTCGTGATCTTGATGCCGCGCGCGGCCAGGAAGATCTGGGTCACTTCACCCCGAATTGCGAAATTGACGTTCTGCGGGACGTTCCCGACGATGGCCGCGACTGCCAGCGAGGCCTGGGAAACCACCACGCCGATGACCTGACCTGATTGATCCAGGACCGGCCCGCCGCTGTTGCCGGGTTGCACGGGTGCGGATATCTGCAGCAGTGTGTAGCGGTTGTTGTAGCCAGCCACGGAATTGACCTGGCCGAAGGTCGCTTTCGGCTCGCTCGAGAGTAACCCGGGCAGCGGGTAGCCGATGACCCCGACTTCTTCGCCGAGCCTTGCCGGTTGTGATTGACTGCGGAAATACGCCGGGTCGCCGAGCGGCACGTCGTAGGCGATCTTCAGGATCGCCAGGTCATTCTTTGGATCGGTCGCAGCACCCGTCGCCACTAACGGCTTGGAGTTACTCGTCTTGACGGTGAGCGACTTGCAGTGATCGACAACGTGATTGTCGGTGAGGACGTCGCCAACGTCGTCAACCACGATTCCGGATCCACTGGACGACCTGGGCTTCGGTTTCGCCTGCGGCGTTCCACCGGCTCCGGACGCGCAGGCGATAGCGTACACGCGGTTGGACAGCGGATTGTTCCCGATTGGGACCATCTTGATTCGCCAATCGGCAGTCTCCGGACCCGAACCCACCTGTTTGTCGCCGAGATAGCCAATCGTCCGGATCCCGACGAACGGTCCGGGCGGCGCAATCAAATGCGTCTCTCTGCACGTGACGATCCAGGGTGATGTTGTGCGCGTTGACGCGCGGCGCGCTGTAGAGCGTCATCACGTCAACCACGTTGAACTGCTCGAACTTCTGCACCGAGTCGGCATCCACCATTACTTTGTCTGTGGATACGCCCGCGTTCCCCACGTCTACCCAGCGGGAGGCAAGGCATGGCGTCGACACGCAGGTGAGCGTGAGCAACACCAGCAGAACGGGTCGCGGCGGTCTCATTTAAAGAGGCCCTGGAGTTTGTCCTGCACCTGCTGCTTCAGCTGATCCTTGTGCTTGTCCAGCTCCTGCTGCACGCGCGCCTTGGCAATTCCTCCAAGGTCCGGACTGACCTTAGGATTCGACATGGTGCCGGTGACGGTCACGGGAATCTCTGCCAGGGTTTTGGTATTCGCGCCCGAGGAATCCTTGTAGAGCGTCGCCCGCAACTGGTAGTTGATCGCCTCGGTAACCAGGTTCGAGGCGCCCTGCCCGGTCACGTGCAGATTCTGCGACGCGATGTTCAGGTCTTTGGTCGTGGCGACGCCGCTGTTGAGATCCGCGGATGCCTTGAAGGTGTCGAATCTGGTACGGCCGCTGCTGCTGCCGCTGGGCAGCGTCTGTTTCTGGATCAGCGACATGGCGCGATTGATTTCGAACCACAGGTCGATCCCTTCGACCGCTCCATTGGCGAGATTCGTATCGACATGCCCGTTAAGGGACTTGAGGATCGTATCGCTATCCGCGCCGCGCGCGGTCAGGTTGCTCGTCACGTTGCCACGCCCGGAAAGCCGTCGTGACTTGGCAAGATCGTTGAGCAGCTGCCCCACGTCAATACCGCTCATACGCTGATTGAGCTGCAGCGCAGGGGTCGCCTCACGACTGTCGACCGTGATCTCGCCCGCGTAGTCACCGCCATAGAGCTGCGCCTTCACCGGCGCGAGGTGCGCCACGCCGTCTTTGGCATCGAGGCTGAAAAGCACTTGGCGCAGATTCATCCCCGCGACAGTTGCACTGCCAATGCTCAAGGTACCGTGCAGCAGCAGTGACTTAAGACCACTGGTCGGGACTGCAGCCGGCTTTTCGGGCGCCTTGGGCGCGGCCTGCATTTTGGCCGGAGCGGGACTTAAGTACCGATCGACATCGATGCGATCAACCGCGAGATCGAAGTCGATGGCCTTGGTGTCGAGATTGGTGACGGCGGCTTTGCCCGTCAGTGTTGAATCATCCAGCTGAATGTTGAGTTTGTCGGCACCGAGGGCATTGCCACCGTAGGTAAACTCGCCGCTCGCGGCGAGCCGCGACAGGGCCTTCGGGTCGCGCGTCACCGGCGCCGTCATGGCGAGCCCCTCCATGAAGCCGCGCACCGGCAGCGGCTCAAGTTTGAAGCTGCCGCCGAGTGCCGGGGCATCGACGATGTGGTTACCCTCGAGGCTGCCGCTGAGACGCGCACCGGCGAAGTGCGCGGTGAAGCCGTCGGCCTTGAGGGTTTGCGCCGTGAGATCCAGGATCAACTCCGGGACGGCAAATTTCCACGACACCGGTGCTGTGCGTGGGGCGGGAACCATCGTGCCCTTGAGGTCGAGGTTTGCGATGCGGTATTGCTTGCTGGCGGTTGCCGGCGTGAATTCAAGCTTGCCGGCAATCGGGAGCGGCTGCGCGCCCGGACCCGTGGAGAGAACGGCTTTCAGATCGATCGGGACCGTCACGCCGGAAGCAACGTGCCCGACGTTCAGATTGATGCGATCGGCGACCATATCCTGAAAGCTGACACGGCTGTCCGTGACAATGAGTCCCGCGAGATCCGGCAGGGTCTGCGGGCCGGACGTACTGGAGCCCGGCGCGGCGGAACCGGGGGCTGCCTCCTCGCCGCCAAAGTCCTGCCAGTTGCCGCGGCCGGCGGCGTTCTTGATCAGCCGCAGGTCCAGTCCGTCAATTTCGACACGGCCGATATCCAGTTGTTTGCGCAGCAGGGGCAGCAACTTCACCCGCACGGCCGCATGCTTCACGGTGGCGAACGGCACCTGCTCAAAGCCGGGCGGATTTCCGAGACTCACGGCGCCGAGATCCAGGCCCACCCAGGGAAACACGGCGAGTTTGATGTCGCCCGCGAGAGTGAGGTCGCGGCCGGTTGAGTGTTTGACGGCCTGGGTTATACGACCCTTGTAGTCGTTCGGATTGACGAACAGCTTCACCGCGATGAGCAGGCAGGCGATCAGGGCGATGAGGCCGCCGAGCACGAACCCAAGAATCTTCAGAGGTTGCACCGCGCTCCCCCACCGACCTGCGGGGTTGGAATTCTAACGCAATCGCGATTCGATCCCCGCCCGGCTAGTTCTGCAGTTCCAGTCATCACACGGCAACTACCGCGTTGCCACAGTGGCTGACGGCGCGTCCTCACGCGCCAGGTTCTCGCGCACGAATTCGATGTGTTCGCGCAGCACATAGAGCTGATCGGCGTGCGAGCCGGGCGTGCGTTCGCCGATCGCGCGCCTCTCGATGTGCTCGAGCTGCTTCAGGAGCTCCGCGCGCCGCTGCGGCGTNNGCGCAGCCCCGGGATCACCACCACGATCACGGGCAGGAGCACCACCAGCAGGCGGTTGACGAGGCTTGCGAGCCAGAACGGCAGGTAGCGGTAGACGAAGCTCTTGTTGCCCGTCTTGTAGTAACGCTCGGCTTCCTGGTCGAGCGGGAAGAGATAGGCCGTCGTGTTCGGGAACTCCCCGGCGGATTGCAGGAGCGAGGCGCGGCCGTGTACCTGGTAGGCCGCGGCCAGGAGCACGTCGACGAGCGCCGGGTTAAGGTCCGAGTGCGCCACCAGCTCCACCGTCGGCGCCAGCATGTTGATGTCGTTCGCCGGCAGGCCTTCACCTAAATCGAAGGCGGCGGAGGGTATCGGGATCTTGCTGAGGTAGGGGAAGCGCCGTACGTAGGCATCCGCGCGCGGGAAGGCGAACATGCGCACGCCCTCGGTGTGCAGCAGGTCCTTCGCGGCCTGGGGCGAGGCCGAGTCCCCGGTGAGGAAGATCGCATCCAGCTGGTGATCGATCAGCGCCTTGACCGCCGGCGTCCCCTCCAGGTTGGAAAGCCGGGCGGGTCCGGTCTCCTCGATCCCGTTCGCCTTCAGCAGCGCGAGCGCGAGAGCCCGCACGCCGCTGCCCTCCGGCCCCACCGCGATGCGCTTGCCAGCGAGCTCGGAGATCCGCTGCATGTCGGTGCTGCCCCGGTAGAAAAGCTCCACCGGCTCGAAGAACATGCCGCCCAGGGAAACCAGGTCGCTCGTCTCGGTGGTCGTGAGCCCCGCCTGCACGAGCCCGATGTCGACCTTCGACTTCGGATCGGCGAGACGGTTAAGGTTGTCGACCGAGCCCTCGGACGGCAGGAGCGTCAGCGTGATGCCCTCACGGGCGAGGATTTTCTTGTAGCGCTCGCCCACGTGCTCGAATGTGCTNNGCGGGTCCTGTGACCATCGTGAGCGTGTGCGGCGGAGCGGGACTTACGAACCTGAGCGCCACGATGAAGGCGATGATGGTGAGGATGATGAGCGGCCATACCCCGACCGCCAGGTCCCGCCACGACAGGTACGGGATCTTTAGCGGGAGCCGTCGGCGCGGGATCAGATCCTGGTCATCACTCATTAAGCTTAAGTCCTATACATGGGTGGAAGCGGTGCCGCGCCGCCCGCGCGCCTGTCCGACATAGTAACCGGCGGCAAAGGGCAGCCCGAAGAGTACCAGCGCCAGGACGATGACCAGCAGCACCGCCTCGCGCACCAGCCGCCGCGCCTCCTCGCCCGCGCTCCTGATCATCTCGCTCCCCAGGCGCTGCGCGTCCGCGGTCGCCGCGGCACGCTCGGCATCGACCGCCTTCACCAGCTCCCCGCGCTCGGTACTGGCGGAACTCGAGAGCATCGTGCCGGTGTTGTCGATGGCGTGGATCAGCTCCCTCCAGGACTCGTCGAACCTGGCGCGCGTCTCGCGCGTGATGTCGGCGAAGCGCCCGGGCGCCTGGTCCGCCATCTGCGACAGCTTCGCGATGCGCTCGTTCAGCTCGTGCAGGGCGGTCTGCAGCTCGGCGCTGTTGATGCCGGACTCCTGCGCGGCAAGCTGCGCCCGCCACAGCACCTGCGACGGCATGGTGTCGCCGTACATCCGCACCAGGTCGCCGGTCTCGGACATCGCCTCGGGAATGGTCCCCAGGGTGTCCACCAGCTTCACCTGCGTGCCCGACTGCCGCGCCCACAGGTCCACCACCGAGGCGCGCGCGAAATCGAGTCCCGTGATCGGGTGCTCGGTGATGTAGTTATCGATGAAGTGCTGCCCGGCGGCGAACTCGGCGGCCGTGGAGAGCGTGCGCGCCATGTCCTGCGCCTCGCTCGCGAGCGTCACGGCGAGACTCACCGCGGCCGGCTGCTGTGCTCCGAAGAGCGCTTGCCCCGCCCCGGTGCTGAGGAAATCGCGCATCTGCTCCGCCAGCGCCCAGCTGTCCAGGAGGCTCAGCGTGGGCGCCATCTGGCTCGCGGCGTGCTCGCTCGCCCCCGCGGCGGCGATCTTCCAGCGCAGGGCGTTCAAGCGCACGTCAGGCGCATCACTTGCGGCGGCGATCTGGTCGGCCGTCCGCGCGACGCCGGTGATGAAGCGCGCCGAGTATTCATGCGTCAGGATCCGCGCGTTCAGGTCGCGCGTGGACAAGGGCTTCTCGGGGCTCTTGAGCGAGATCAGCGAGCAGCCGGCAACGCCCGCCGCGAGAATGCCCAGCCCCAGGAGAGCGAGCGCGCGCGGCAGCCTCGCCCACCGGGCTGCGGAAGGATTCGATGCCAAGCGGAACTCCCCCTAATGCCCGAAACGATAAGGCATGGAACCCGATGAGGGAAGCCGGGCTCTTCGGGACGGACGGGCTGCGCTAAGGGTAGGCTAGGACGCGCGTGGACCCTGGACTTAAAGGAGAACGACGAACGCGGCTCGCCGCCTCAGGGCTGGCGCTGTGCCTTGCGCTCTGCTGCGCTGCGGCCCTGGCCACAGTCCCGGACGAACCGCCGCGCTTCGCGGTGCCGGTGGCGGATCCCAACGCGCCCCTCACCTTCGTCACCTACGGCGACACCCGCTTCACCGAGCGCGCCAAAGTCGCGAACCCCGTGGCGCGACGGGCGCTGGTCGCGCAGATGGCGAGCGAGAACCCGGCGGCGATCCTCATCGGCGGCGACCTCGTGTACCAGGGGAGCGATCCGGATGACTACGCGACATATAAGAAGGAGACGGCGGAGTGGGCCGAGCGCAAGTTCCCGCTTTTCCCGGCGCTCGGCAACCACGAATTCAACGGCTGCCCCGCGGATGACCCGGACCCGTGTCTCACGAACTGGTGGAGCGCGTTCGAGACCCTGCACCTGAAGCCGTACCGCTGGTACTCGCTGACGATTGGACCGAAGATCCTCGCCGTCGTCCTGGACTCGGATTCCGCGCTCAGGCCCGGCAGCCCGCAGCGCAGCTGGTTCGAACGCGAGATCGCGGACGCCGGCCCCGAAGTGAAGTTCATCCTCGTGTTACTGCACTACCCGCCGGTGCGCGATCCCATCTTCCCCCGGGCGAAGGATGAGGCCGAGGTCGCGCGTTACTTCTCAAAGAATGCGAAGTCCCTTACGGCCCAGGTGGTGGTCATTGGCAGCCACGTGCACAACTACGAACGCCACAGCCGCGATGGAGTGGTGTATCTGGTGAGTGGCGGTGGCGGCGCCAAGCCGGTGCCGGATCTGCGAATGTTCGGTGAGCTGTCGCGGCTTCGGACCTCGGTGAATTTCCACTACCTGCGCTTCACCCTCCAGGAGGACCGGTTGACCGGCACCATGGTGCGCTTCGATGCGGCCGATCAGACCGGCCATCCCTGGAGCGAGCCGGATCACTTCGAAGTCACGGCGAAGAACTGACACTCCCAGGACCCGTCGGGACGACCGCCGCCGACCACGTAGCCGGGACCTTCTGCACAACTGCTGCGGGTATGACGATCAGCGTCGCGTAGCCCACCGCGGGAACCGTTATGAGCTGATCCCTGATCAGTCGCTCGACCACCGCGGCGTCAAAGAAATGATACCACCACAACGCGAATTCCTGGAACGAGACGGACGGGGAATACCGCGAGGCCTGGTACGCAGCCAGAATCTTCGGGCGATCAGCATTCAGCAGGCGCAGCAGTTCTTCGGTAAAGCTACTGGTGATTTCCGGCAACCTCGCGTAGGCGTTCTGGCTGACGACCGCGATGGCCGGCTGCCCTCCTGTGACGAATCCAAGCTCGCAAAGCTCGGTCGTCGCCGGTGAAGTGCCGCGAGCGAAAGCCAGATAGGAATCGATCAGCTCCGGCACACTCTCAGGCGGTCGCCCGGCAAATGGGTCAAGGACCGCTATGTGGCCATAGGTAATGACTGCTACCTCCCCGTAGCGTGCTTCGGAATGGGTATAGATGCCCAGCGATCCGATGGGACCCGGGACTTTCTCCAACGCCGCAACATAGAAAACCTTGCCACTGCGGGCGGGGGGATAGCCCGGCAGAAAGCCCTCGCGAACATGCCGGGTCTGCCAACGATCGAAGAGCACATCTCCGAAAAGAACCAGGGACAGCGCCTGCTCCTGAGCGGCCTGCAGGTGCAGTACGTCATGAAAGTGTGTGCGCAGCTCGCGCTGTCGCGCCTCGATTGCAGCTACGGTCGCCTGGATGAGCGGCTTGTCGATGTCCGTAAACCAACCGGCCTCGGCGCGATGGATGATCGGAAAGGCCGGCGTGTACGAATCTGCAGCACCGGCGAGCAGCAACCCTGCCTGCACCAGCGAGGCGATGCGCGATCGCACTTCTGACAATGGCAGATTGATGCTGTTGGCGATGGCCGCTGGCGCCTCACCCTTCGCCAGGCCGTCGCAGATTTCTATGTTGAGCGAATCCTCGCGCTCGGAAGTGCCGCTCAGCACGGACGGAACGTCGTTTTGCGAGCCCGATACGACAAAAAACTCGAAAGCTGGCTGCGCTTGTCCAGCAGCTATCGAGGACAGCAACGCGAGCAGCGCGGCGCTCGCCACGCCCACCGCCCGAGGACCACGGCGGCGCCTTTTAGTCCGGTACCTCACAGTAGTGTGCGTCGCAAAAAAATCGGCCCCCGTGAGAAGGCCGATTATCAACCAAAAAAAGGCCGTTGATCGACTGTGACTGAAGCACGGGAACGCCTGGTACGCCACTGGGCCAATGCCCGCGCCCGCGAACCTGGTCGGCTGGATTCACGGGAACGACTGCGAACTCGAATCGGCCCTGTTAGCGCAGCCGCTTAACGCACGCTCGCAGGAAGCACGCGCGCGGCGAACTGGAGACAGGGTCCAAAGCAGACCTGCGCTCACGAAGCAAAGGATTATGAAGTACCAGTACTTGTCGTGGGCCGGATACTGTGCGGACGGGGTCACAGCGACAACGGAGACGGCCAGGTTCGAGGCCGTATGGAACAGCATGTTGGACATGACGCTGCGGCCTCCCTTGTGGTAGCCCCAGGCGAAGAGAAATCTCATCGCAACAAGATTCAGGCAGAACATGTAGAACGGCAGGTAGGCCTGAGACAGGCCCGGCATGATGATGAAGAACAAGGGCAGGTGCCAGAGCGCCCAGATGGCGACCAGCGCGAAGACCGAGGCCTTCAACGGAAGCAACGCGTCCAATTTATCGGACAAATAGGACCAGCCGTACTCCTCTCCGAGAGTCCCGCCCAGGAAGAAGAGGAAAACGTAGGCCATCGGGAGACGGGCCCAGGTCATGGTGAAGACAAAGGGCACATGCATCAGGCGCGAGTGCAACAGTTCCGCGCCCATCGACAGAACCGGCATCAGCAAGAACGATAGCAGGAAGACGACCCATCCCATGCGCAGGTTGAACGCACGCGCGTAGAAGCGCAGCGTTTCACGCAGCCCGCTTTCGAGATACGTGCTCACTCCCGCCGCAAGGAATGGTCCGAACGATCCGATGATCACCAGTGTTATCAGCGGGATGGGAACGGCAAAGTGTTTGGTATGAAGCCAAGCCAGAAGCCAGAAGCCAGAATAGGCAGGCGATGAGGAAGCTCAGGACCAGGTAGATCGACGCAAAATGAGCGGCGCCTGTTTGGTTCGGGGAAGTGGATTGAAATGATTTGTGGCCGTACACGACGCAGTCCTTATATCAAAGAGACTCACCCGGCCCCGCTTCTTGAAGCGCGGCATTGCAGAGCACACCCGATCGCGCCGCGCGAGCACGGCGTACGTGCATCGCAAAAACTCGGCCCCGTGAGGAGGCCGACTATCAACCAAGACTCAGTTGATCAGGTATGGCTCAGAACGTGTAGGTCGCGCCGACGTTGAAGAACCGGCCCACCGCGCCCGCCTGCGCCATGGCCGGGCTATACGGGGCGTCGCCGGGGGCGGCGCCGTAGGTCTGCAGGTCAACCGGCGGCTGCGTGCCGAACACGTTCATGATCGAGCCGTGAACCTCCCAGTTCTTGTTGAATGCATACCGCGCGTACAGGTCGACGTCCGTGAAGGACTTTACGTCGCAGTACTGCAGCAGAGGCGCGGCGGCAGCCGGGAACGTCCCAGGGAAGCGCGTAAGCTGGGGACCAAGTACACCACCTGACTCGATCGCAAACTGGCACGTGTTGAATCCAGAGGTTGGGTCGGTGAGGTTGTAGGTACCCACGTAGTTCACCGAGGCCGTCACGTTCCAGGGACCTAAGTCCCACGCCAAGGACGCCGTGGCACGATCCTTCGGATTGCCGGTGTCACCGGAGATGATCTGCGGGCCGTGCGTGCCGGCGAGATCGACCGAATCGCCCGCGATACCGAAGATGTAATGGAAGGTATGCGAGTAGTTCAGGCTGGCGTTGAGCCGTCCCGCGCTGCCAATATCGAAGCGACTGGCGAGGTCCATGTCCAGACCGCTGACGTGCGTCTGCGTCAGGTTCAGGTACGGGAACGCCTGGTACAGCACTGTGCCGACCGGCGTCAGCTCCTGGGTCGTGCAGTTACCCGTGCTGGTGCANNAAACCGGACTGTATGTCCTGGTTGACCTTGATGTCCCAGTAGTCGAACGAGATGCTGGTGTTGTCCAGCGGCGTGAGGATGATGCCTGCGGTCCAGTTCGTTGACTTCTCCGGTTGCAGGTCGGGGTTGGAAACCCCTAGCGCGACGAGACCCCGGTTGCACTGGGTGGGGAAATTGCCGGCGGCATTGGGGTTCGTCGGGTTCGGGCACAGCACCGTGTCGTTGTACGACCCACCGCTGAACCCCTGTGCAGCCTCACCCGATTCCGCCGCGTTCGGCGCGCGGAAGCCCTTGCCGTAGGTGCCACGCAGGGTCAGCAGCTTGAACGGCGAGTACTTCACGCCGAACTTCGGCGTGACCGAACTGCCGTAGGTGTTGTAACGGTCGAAACGACCCGCGGCATCGATCTCCAGGCCCTTGATGATCGGAGCCACAAACTCGAGGTACGCGTTGGTGTCGGTCTGGCCGCCGAGTACGAAGGCGTTGTTCCCGAGCTGCAATCCCTCCCCGACCGTGGTCGGGGCGGGCGAGTTCTTGTACAGGTGGTACATGCCCGCACCCAGCGCCACGGACAGCGCGCCACCGGGCAACTGCGCCAGCTCGCGCGTGCCGTGCAAGTCCACCACCTCCATGGTGTTCGTGTCCTTCTCCCCATCGGTGGGCGCGAACGCCTGTGCCAGCTGCCCCGGGGTTGCAGTGGTGAAGTTGAACCCGCTGGCTGCGGTAGCCGCCAGCGCCCCTGGGATGATGAAGCCGGAGTTTGTCGCGGTCAGCTCCGAGTACATCCAGCCCAGCGTGCCGTCGATATCCCAGCCGGCCGCACTGCCCCGGATGTCACCGAAGAGACGATACGTGTTGGTGACAAACTGCGTCTGTGACATGCCCAATTGCGGGAAATCAGCCATCAGAGCCGCGGGGGAGGTGAACGGGTTGTTGGGCGCTCCGACGGGCAGCAATATCGGCGCCGTCGTCACCGGGTTGGGGGGCACGCCCGCACTGACCGCGTTCAAGGTGGTGGTGTTCACTCCGCTGAAAAGGCTTGCGTAGGGAGCGTTGTTCTGGCCGACCTGCTCGGCCTCGCTGCGGAACAGGGAACCTGTGACCACGGCCTGCCA
>PMHN01000338.1 GCA_003156695.1 Gammaproteobacteria bacterium | reverse complement strand
CTGGTCGTCACCTTCGACGAATCCGACGGCAGTGGCGCCGAAGGCTCGAGTGCCTGTTGTGGAGAGCTGCCCTTGCCGGGAGCGGCGTTCCAGCCCGGATTCAAGGGTCCCGGGGGCGGACGCATCGGCGCGGTGGTGCTGTCACCCTTTGTGCAGCCCGGGACGGTGACGGCCGAGCCGTACAACCACTACTCGCTGCTGCGCACCGTGGAAATGATCTTCGGGCTCTCGCCACTCGGCTACGCCGGCGCACCGCATCTGCAGGTCTTTGGGCCGGACGTGTTTACCGGCGCCGCGCAGCATCCACGCGCTCAATAAGGTCGGTCACCAGCGGGTTCCTCTTCAGCAGGGGACCGAAGAAGCCCCGCTGCACCGGGGAAAACGTCACTTCCCTGCCGAAGCGTCCGGGATTGCGCAAGGTGAGCGTAACGCGCGCGGGATTGACCATGATCGTGTAGCCGATGTTAACGATGTCCGCGAGCGCAATGCGCTCCTCGTCGGGGCCGAAGCGCACGCGCAACGCATCCCCCTCATCCCAGACTTCGTCGGCGAGATCGGACACCAGGCGTCGCAGCATGAACCAGCCGATCCCAAACGCGAACGCCGGCAGGAGCAGCGCCGGCAGCGGCACCCCGTGCCCCCGCCGGCCGGTCGCGACCGTCAGGCCCACGATGAGCGCGACCACTCCGATCCAGATCAGCGGAAAGACGCGCTTGTAGAACAATGTGTTGCGGGCAGAGATCCGCCGGCCGGCCTGTCCTGGTAGCACTTGAGCTCCTGGGGCAATGCTCCGAAGTGGACAATTACCTGCCGAGGCAGTAATATCTTCGGCAGTAATATTGCAGGCAACAAAAGCCGCCTTCCGCAGCCACCCATGAGTCGCCGCAACGCCATCAAAGCCGATCCACGCGCCGGCGCGCAAGCCCCGGACGAGGGCCTGAGCGTCGGTTATCTCATGAGCCGCGCGCGCGCCTCGCTCCTCTCGGCCCTGGATGCACGCCTCGAGCAGTTCGGCCTCAACGCCATGCAGTTTGCCGTGCTCAAGCACCTCGCCCACGGGGATGCCGACACCGCTGCCGACCTGTGCCGCGTGATGTATTACGACGGGGGCTCGATGACCCGCCTGCTCGATCGGCTCGAGGAGCGGGGTCTGCTGCGCCGGGAGCGTTGCCGCGAGGACCGGCGCGTCGTGTACCTGCGCGTGGCGCCCAACGGCCGTGCGCTGCTGCCGCGGCTTATGAGCGCGGCGTCCGGGGTGATCGAGACGCATCTCGCGGGGTTCAGCCCGGATGAGGCCGAGATGCTCAGGGCCTACCTCAAACGGATGATCGAAAACGGACAACCGGCGGGGGACAATCAGCACTCAGACGGCGGTAAGTCATGACTATCTCAATGCTCCGGCGCACGGCGCTGGTATTGCCTTTGTTTAGCCTGGCGCTTGCCGGCTGCGTGGACCGTGGCGGCTGGAAGCCCGCGCCGCAGATCCGGCCGCAAGCGCTCACGACCGAGCACACGCTCTCTACGGCGCGCCTCGACCCTGCCGCCTGGCCGGCGGATGGCTGGTGGCGCGCTCTTGGTGACCCGCAGCTCAATGCCCTCTTGGACGAGGCCCTCATCGCCAGCCCCTCGCTCGCGATTGCGCAGGCGCGGCTGCGTACGGCGCAGGGCCAGGCCATCGCGGCGGGCGCGGCGCGCCTGCCCTCGACGGCGGTGGATGCCGAGGTGACCCGACAGCGTTACCCGGTGAACGGCCTGTATCCGCCGCCGTATGCCGGCAACTACTTCAACGACGGGCGGCTGGCGCTCGATTTCAGTTATGACCTCGACTTCTGGGGCAGGAACCGATCGCTGCAGTCTGCGGCGCGCGCTGGCGTTGAGGTGGCAGAGGCGGATCACGCCGCGGCGCGGCTCGCCCTGGCGGTGGCGGTCACACAGGCCTACATCCAGCTCGACCTGTCCTATGCGCTGCTGGATGTCGCCAACGACAACCTGAAGCAACAGACCTCGATCCTCGATCTCACTCAGCAGCGTGTCGGCGCGGGCCTGGAGAACACCGCCCGCGTCAAGCAGTCGGAGAGCGTGCTGGCGCTGACGCGCGCCGGAGTCGCCTCCGTGCAGGCGAACATCGAGCTTGCCCGCAACCAGATCGCCGCGCTCGTTGGCGCGGGACCCGACCGCGGCCAGACGCTTACCCGGCCGCGGCTTACAGCGCCCGCCGACATGACGCTGCCCTCGGCGTTACCGGCCGATCTTCTCGGGCGCCGCCCGGATGTCGCCGCGGCGCGTGCGCAAGTTGCAGCGGCGGGGCACGGGGTGTCGGCCGCTGAGGCCGCCTTCTATCCGAACGTGAACCTGATGGCATTTGCGGGCCTGCAGAGCATCGGCCTGTCGCAGCTTTTCGAAGCTTCCGACCGCATCGTCGGCGCGGGTCCCGCCCTGAGCCTGCCGGTTTTCAACCGCGGGCAGTTGCGCGGCGCGTTGCAGGGGCGCCAGGGGCAGCTCGACGCCTCCGTCGGCCAGTACAACCAGACGTTGCTGGACGCCGTGCACGAGGTCGCGGACGTGGTGGCGAACTGGCGCGGGCTCGAGCGCGAAAGTGCCGAGCAGCAGATCGCCCTCGAGGCGGCGCAGCGCTCCTACGACCTGACGACTGACCGCTATCGCGCCGGACTCGACAACTACCTCTCGGTGCTTTCGAGTCAGAACCAGGTGCTGCTGGCGCAGGGCCTGCGCGCGGAGTTGCAGGCGCGCCGCCTTTCCTTCAGCGTGGAGCTGGTGCGCGCACTCGGCGGCGGTTATGCCCCCGCCGCGCCGCAAAGCTGATACGCGCAACCGCAGCCGGAAAGTAAAGCAATGGACGCCACCGTCGACACCACGCCCGCGGGCATCGCGAGCCTGAGGCAGCGGCGCCGCCGCACCTGGCTGGCCGTAGTGGGCGTGGCGCTCGTGATTATTGCGGTCGTGACGTTCTTGTGGTGGTGGCTATATGCCAGCAACTACCAGAGCACGGATGATGCCTACGTGGCGGGCGACATGGTCGGCGTCATGTCACAGGTCGGCGGCACGGTGGTTGCGATCGATGCGGACGAAACCGACCGGGTGCAGGCCGGACAGGAGCTGGTGAAGCTCGATGGCACCGACGCGCGTCTCGCGCTCGCGGCGGCCGAGCAGCAGCTGGCGCGCACCGTGCGGCAGGTGCGCACCGTGTATGCCAACCGCGCCCAGGGCACGGCCGTAGTGAGTCAGCGGCGCACGGATCTTGATCGGGCACTGGCGGATTTCAACCGGCGCAAGAACCTCGCCGCCTCCGGGGCGGTGTCGGCTGAGGAACTCGGGCACGCGCGCGATGCGGTGAATGCCGCGCGTGATGCCCTGACCGCGGCGCAAAAGAGCCGCGCCGCCAGCGCCGCGCTCGTCGGCCGCACCGGCGTGGCCGACAACCCCGACGTGCAGGCGGCCGCGACGGCCGTGGAANNTGCAGCGCACCACCGTGCGCTCGCCGGTGACCGGCTATGTGGCGCGCCGTGCGGTGCAGCTCGGGGAGCGCATCGCACCCGGCACGCCGCTGCTTGCGGTTGTGCCGCTCGAGCGCATGCGTGTCGAGGCGAACTTCAAGGAAGTGCAGCTGAAGCGCATGCGCATCGGGCAGCCTGTGAAAGTGGTTTCGGACATGTACGGTGGCCACGTCGAGTTCCACGGCAGGGTGGCGGGGCTGGGCCTCGGCACGGGCGCGGCGTTCGCGTTGCTGCCGGCGCAGAACGCCACCGGTAACTGGATCAAGGTCGTGCAACGCGTGCCGGTGCGCGTCGAGCTCGACCCGCAGGAACTGATGAAGCATCCGCTGCGCATCGGACTGTCCACCGTTGCGACCGTGGACGTACGTGACGATTCCGGCGTGCAACTGGCAGCGGCCGCGCACGATGAGCCGGTGCTGGCTACCAGCGCCTACGACATCGATCGCAAGGAAATCACCGCGCGCATCGCGCAGATCGTGCAGGACAATATCCGTGACGGCGACGCGGCCACCGCGGAGTAGCGCCCGCTGCGCGGCAGGCGCGCCTGCCGGCGTCAATCAAGCTTCAGGTAGCACAGCGGCAGGGCGGTCGTGTACTTGATGGTCTCGAGGGCGAAACTGGCGCTCACGTCCTGGAAGTCCACCGCGGCGATCAGACGCTTGTAGACCACGTCATAAGCATCGATATCCGGCACGACGATGCGGATCAGGTAATCCACGTCGCCGCTCATGCGGTGGATTTCCGTGACCTCCGGGATATCGCGCACGGCGCGTACGAATTTGTCGAACCATGCCTCGCTATGGTTGCCGGTCTTGAGCGTCACGAAGACCGTGGTGCCGACGTTGAGCGCGTGCGCGTCGAGCAGCGCCACCGTGCGCCGGATCACGCCGAGCTCCTGCAGCTTCTGTATCCGCCGCCAGCAGGGCGCTTTGGACAAGCCGACGCGGTCGGCGATCTCGGCGGCAGTCAGCTCACCGTTGCCCTGAAGCAGCTCCAGGATTTTGGCATCGAGCTTGTCCATGCAACGTTATCGCTCGCCAGGGGGTCTGACGCGCAACATTGTTGCGCAGCCAGCCGGTCTTTGCCATGCCTTCGCAATCGCGTACCCCGGCAAGGTGCCTAGGATGCCCGCATGAACCTGTCGCGAGCATTTACCGAACATCCCGCCTCGGTCGGGGAGTCCTACTCCCGGCACTGCGTGTGCGCGTTCGGCTTTGGGGCACGCATGGTCATGGCGGGATTCGCCTGCATGATTCACGCAATGCTGCCGTTTCTGTTCGTGCGCACCGGCAGCCGCGCGATCGCCGAGCTCAACGAGCGCATGATTGCCAACCGGCCCGCCGCGCCGCAAGCCCTCACCAGCACCACCCGCCTGCCGTCCTAGCCGTGGGCGGTTACCTGCGGGCGCTGTCCCCACGCTGGGGTTTGTTGCGGCAAGCCACGCCCGGGGTCATCGCCGCCGTCGCACTCGCGCTCGTCGCCCGCGCGCTGGCAGAGGCGCTCGCGCATGGCGCCGGCGGTCTTCCCAGGTTTCCCTTAAGCCCGGTCATGTGCGCCGTCGTGCTCGGCATGTTGTGGCGGAACACGCTCGGCGTGCCCGCCTGGGCGAGCCAGGGCCTGAAATGGGCCATGCATCAGCTGCTGCGCACCGGCATCGCGCTGGTGGGTCTGCGACTGACGCTCATGGGGGCTACCGCCATCGCGGCCACGGCGCTGCCGGTGGCGCTGACCTGCCTGCTGTTTGCACTCGCGGCTGCGACGGTGCTCGCGCGGCTGCTCAAGGTGCCGCCGCGTTTAGGCGTGCTGCTCGCGATCGGTACGGCAGTCTGCGGTGCTACGGCGGTGGTGGCGATGTCGCCCGTGATCCGCGCGCGCCACGCGGAGACCGCGTTCGCGGTGACCTGCGTGGTGCTGTTCGGATGCATTGCCATGTTGTGTTACCCCTGGGTGGCCGGGCATTTTTTCGCGGCCTCGCCCCGCTACGCCGGTATTTTTCTCGGCACGGCGATCCACGACACCTCACAGGTCGTCGGAGCCGCACTCATGTATTCGCAGCAGGCTCACCAGCCTGAAGCGCTGGCGGCGGCGAGCGTTGCGAAGCTGCTGCGCAATCTTTCGATCGCGGTGCTGATTCCGCTGGCCGCATGGCTCACGCAACGGCACGAAGCGCGCGCCCGGACCGCAACGGCAGTGACCGATGAGGCCGGCGCACCGCAGGCGGCAGGACTTTCGGGCCACGTGCGGCTGGTGCCCCTGTTCGTGCTGGGGTTCCTGGCCTGCATCATCCTGCGAACGGTTGGCGACGCTGTCATGCCTGCGGGCAGCACGCTGTGGCAGCGGCTCATTCAATCCGGCTACACCGCTTCGGATCTGTTCCTGACCTGCGGCATGACCGCCGTTGGCCTGTCGGTGTCATTCACTGACATGTGGCGCATCGGCTGGCGCCCGCTGGCCGCGGGGTTCGCCGTGGCGACGCTCGTCGGCGGCTGCAGCTTAGCTCTGACCTCAGGGATGCTGCACTTCTTCGGCTGATTCGCACGGCTGACACGCTACACTCTCCTGATGAAGGGGAGTCAGCATGGCCAGAACCGGACTTAAAGTTTCGCGCCGCGCCGCCGAAGGGGCGGTACGCACGCTATTGCGCTGGGCGGGGGAGGATCCGCGGCGCGAGGGGCTGCACGACACTCCGCAGCGCGTCGTGGATGCCTACCGCGACTGGTTTTCGGGTTACGAGATCGATCCGGCCGCCTACCTGCGGCGCACCTTCGAGGAAGTCGGCGGCTACGATGAGATGATCGTGCTGCGCGATATCAGCTTCGAGTCGCACTGCGAACATCACATGGCGCCGATCATCGGGCGGGTGCATATCGGCTACCTCCCGGCCAACAAAGTCGTCGGCGTCAGTAAGCTCGCCCGCGTGGTGGACGGCTACGCGCGGCGCTTTCAGGTGCAGGAAAAGCTCACCGCGCAGATCGCCGGCTGCATCACCGAGGTGTTGAAGCCGCGCGGGGTAGGCGTGGTCATCGACGCCACCCACCAGTGCATGACCACCCGCGGCGTACACAAGCGCGGCGTGTCGATGGTAACGAGCCGCATGACCGGCGCCTTCCGTGACGACGCGCGCACGCGCGCGGAGTTCCTGCGCTTCATCGGGATCGAAGGCGGGCGCGAGATCTGAATTGCCAGCCGCGTGGCCGTGCAGCGGCCCCCGCGGGTTTCAGGCGGTCGCGGCGGAGTCGCTGCGCGAGGCGCGCTTGCGGTCCTGTTCTTTCAGGAAGCGCTTGCGGATGCGGATGGAGGCGGGCGTGACTTCCACCAGCTCGTCATCCGCGATGAATTCCACCGCGTACTCCAGATTCAGCTCAATCGGCGGTGTCAGGAGAATCGCGTCGTCCTTGCCGGCGGCCCTTATGTTCGTGAGCTTCTTGGTCTTGATGGGGTTCACGACCAGGTCGTTGTCGCGACTGTGGATGCCGATGATCATGCCCTCATAGAGCTTCTCGCCGGGGCTGACGAACATGCGGCCGCGCTCCTGCAGGTTGAACAGCGCATAGGCCACCGCCTCACCCTGTTCGTTGCTCACCAGCACGCCGTTGTGGCGGTCCGGGATCTCGCCCTTGACCGGGGCGAAGCCATCGAAGATGTGACTCATGAGGCCGGTGCCACGGGTGAGAGTCAGGAATTCACCCTGGAAACCGATGAGACCGCGCGCCGGCACGCGGTACTCGAGCCGCGCGCGGCCGTTACCATCGATGCTCATGTCCGTAAGGTCCGCGCGGCGCGGGCCGAGCGCCTCCATGACCGCGCCCTGGTGCGTGTCCTCGATGTCGACGGTGAGCGCTTCGTAGGGCTCGTGCACGTCGCCATTTACAAGCTTGGTGAGCACCTGCGGGCGCGAGACGGCGAGCTCGTAGCCCTCGCGGCGCATGTTCTCGATGAGAATGGTCAGGTGCAGCTCGCCACGGCCGGAGACGCGCATGACGTCGGGCTCTTCCGTGTCCTCCACGCGCAGCGCGACGTTGCTTTGCAGCTCGCGGTAGAGACGCTCGCGGATCTGGCGACTGGTCACGAACTTACCCTCGCGGCCGGCCAGCGGGGAGTTGTTGACCTGGAAGTTCATGGCGAGCGTCGGCTCATCCACGCTGATCGGCGGCAGCCCCTCGGCGTGCTCCGGATCGCAGATCGTAACGCCGATGTTGACTCCCTCGATGCCCGTGACGGCGACGATGTCGCCGGCGCTAGCTTCCTCGACCGGGCTGCGCTGCAGGCCCGTGAAGGCAAGTACCTGGGCGATCCTGGCCTCGCCACGATCCTCGTCGCCGTAACGCAGCGCGACGGTCTCACCCGGACGCACCACGCCGCGGCGAATGCGGCCGATGCCGATGCGTCCGACGTAGGAGTTGTAATCGAGGGTGGAGATCTGCAGCTGCAGTGGCATGTCGGCCTGCGCCGCCGGCGGCGGTACGTAGGCGAGGATGGCCTCGAACAGTGCCAACATGTCGGGACGGCGCTCGGTGTGGTCGGTGCTCGCCCAGCCCTGCAGTGCTGAGGCGTAGATCACCGGGAAGTCGAGTTGCTCATCGCTCGCGCCGAGCTTGTCGAAGAGGTCGAAGGTCTGGTCGACGACCCATCCCGGGCGGCTCCCCGGGCGGTCGATCTTGTTCACCACCACGATGGCTTTCAGGCCGAGCGCCAGCGCCTTGCGGGTGACGAAGCGCGTTTGCGGCATCGGGCCTTCGACCGCATCCACCAGCAGCAGTACGCCGTCCACCATCGACAGCACACGTTCGACCTCGCCGCCGAAGTCGGCGTGCCCGGGCGTATCCACAATGTTGATGCGTGTGCCGCCGTACTCGATGGCGCAGTTCTTGGCGAGGATGGTGATGCCGCGCTCGCGCTCGATGTCGTTGGAATCCATGATGCGCTCGCCCATGCGCTCGTGGGCCGCGAAGGTTCCTGACTGCTTCAGCAGGCAGTCGACCAGCGTGGTCTTGCCGTG
>PMHN01000129.1 GCA_003156695.1 Gammaproteobacteria bacterium | reverse complement strand
TTCACGTACCACTGATCGGTGAGGTAGGGTTCGAGTACCGCGCCGCTGCGGTCGCCACGCGGCACGACCAGGCGGTGCTTCTCGACGCGCTCGAGGAGGCCCGCCGCCTCCAGTTCCGCGACTACGCGCTTGCGTGCCTCGAAGCGGTCGAGTCCGCGAAAGCGCTCCGGCACCTGCTCGTTGAGCGCGGCGCTGGGCGTGAAGATGTTGATTTGCGGCAGGTGGTGGCGCAGCCCGATCTCGTAGTCGTTGAANNGGGTGATTTTCACGCAACCGGACCCAAAGGCCGGATCGACGTAGTGGTCCGCGATCACCGGGATCGGGCGCCCCGCAAGCGGTAACCGCACTTCTTTGCCGATCAGCTCGTGATAGCGCGGATCGTCGGGATTCACCGCTACCGCCGTGTCTCCCAACAGGGTCTCCGGCCGGGTGGTTGCCACCACCAGGTGTCCGGAACCCGCAAGCAGCGGGTAGCGCAGGTGCCAGAGGTGACCATCTTCCTCCTCCGCCTGCACTTCCAGGTCCGAGAGCGCCGTCANNCCGCCGGACTGCTCCTTCCATTGCCACACGCGCTCGAGGAAGGCTTCGCGCGACAGATCCGTGCGCCGGATGCCCTGCGCGTTCAACTGCCGCTCCACGACCATCTGCGTGGCGATACCGGCGTGGTCGGTCCCCGGCTGCCACAAGGTGTCGTCCCCGCGCATGCGGTGAAAGCGGGTGAGGGCGTCCATGAGTGTGTGCTGGAACGCGTGCCCCATGTGCAGCGTCCCGGTCACGTTCGGCGGTGGGATCATGATGCAGTAGGGCGCACCCTCGCCGCGGGGCGCGAACCAGCCCTGCGATTCCCAACGCTCGTAGATGCGCCGCTCGATGTCCTGCGGCGCGTAGGTCTTGTCCATTGATTGCGAAGCCCTGCGGCGGAGTGCCGGGGATTATGCCATCAGGCTGTGTTCCGACTAGCGTGCGCGCAGCAGACGCGCGGTCAGGCGTACCCGGCGCCGCGGGCGGCACCAGCGAACGTGCCGCAGGTCACGGGCGTGGCTCGCGCCGTGACGCGTCAGCGCGCGGCGCGATGCAGCAGGAAATCCGCCAGCAGCGGCGTCGGCCGGCCGGTACTGCCTTTTTGTGCGCCACTCAGGTAGGCGGTGCCGGCGATGNNGCCCATTTCAGGCCCTGCGTGAACTTGCTTAAGAAGGTGGCGGCGGTGATCGCGCCGCCGTCGCGCCCGCCGACGTTGGCGAAGTCCGCGAAATTGCTCTTGAGCTGCTCGCCGTACTCCTCGGTGAGGGGCAGTTGCCAGCAGCGGTCGTCCGCGCGGCGGCCGGCCTCCACGAGCTCGCGCACCAGCGGCTCATCGTTGCCCATCACGCCGGAGTGGTGGTGCCCGAGCGCGATGACGCACGCCCCGGTGAGGGTGGCGATGTCGATGACGGCTGCCGGGTGAAAGCGCCGTGCGTAGTGCAGCGCGTCGCAGAGGATCAGACGCCCTTCGGCGTCGGTGTTGAGAATCTCGACCGTCTGGCCGGATGCGCTGGTCGCCACATCCCCCGGCTTCACCGCCTTGCTGCCCGGCATGTTCTCCACGGCGGCGACCAGTCCCACGACGTTGAGTTTCACGCCGAGGCTCGACACCAGTGTGAGGGCGGCAATGACGGCGGCCGCGCCGCTCATGTCGAACTTCATCTCATCCATCGCCGGCGGCTCTTTGAGCGAGATTCCGCCGGTATCGAAGGTCACCCCCTTGCCGACCAGCACGATCGGCGGCTGCGTCTCCTTGCCGCCGCGGTACTCGAGCACGATGAAGCGCGGCGGCTGATGGCTGCCCTGCGATACTGCCAGCAGGCAGCCCATTTTCTCGCGCCGGATGGCCGGCTCATCCAGCACCTTGACGCTCAGGCCCTTGTGGGTCTTGGCCAGCGCCCGCGCCGCTTCGGCGAGATAGGTCGGCGTGCAGATGTTGGCGGGCAGATTCGCAAGATCCCGCTGCACGAGTGCGGCGCTTGCGATCGCAGCGCCGTGCGCGAGGCCGCGCGAGGCGGCCGCCGGAGTACGCACCGGGCCGGCGAGTACCTTGCGCAGTGCGGCGGCCGCAGGCTTCTTGCCGGTCTTCAGGTCGTTGACGCGATAGAGCGCGGCGCCGGCGATCTCCGCGACGGCGCGCCCGAGGTGGTAGTCGTCCAGCTCGCGCGCCGGGGGCCGGGCGATGGCGACGGCACAGCTGGCGATACGGGTGCGCAGCAGCGCTGCCGCGCAAGCGCCCCATGCCTTGCGCCAGGCCTTGCGATTGAACTGTTTCCGGGTTCCGAGCCCGGTCAGGAGCACCCGCGAGGCGCTGATGCCGGGCAGATCCGCGAGCAGCAGCGTGTCACCCGCGCGCCCGGGGAAATCTCCGCGCCCCAGCAGCTTCTTCAGCCCCCCGCCGCAGGCCGCGTCCACGCTGGCGGCTTCCGCGCTGAGCTCGGCTTCCTCGAAGACGCCTACTACCAGGCAGTCGACGGCGAGTGACGCCAGTCCTTTGCTCCATACCCCGAAATCCATCTGCTGTCCCCTTTGCCGTTGAGGCGCGCGCGCGTCTGATTTACCTTAGTCTCGCCTTGCGAGCGCGCCACCGCACCGTTTGGTATTTGTTTGACGCGTAATGCGTGGCTGCTGGTGCAGGCGCTGACAGTGTAACCCAAGAGCCGGGCGGGTTTCCGGTGGGCAATTAGGCGTAGATTCATTGGGGAATATCCTCGGGCGCTACATACTGCGCGAGGTGGTGACGGCCTGGCTCGTGGTGACGGGCGTGCTGCTCGTCATCCTCCTCGCCAACCAGGTGGTGGGCGTACTTGAACGTGCGGCCGCCAACCAGTACCCACAGAGCGTGGTGCTGGACCTCATCGGGCTTGGCGCATTACAGAATCTGTCGGTGCTCTTGCCGGTGGGCCTGCTGCTCGGAGTGGTACTCGCCTTCGGCCGGCTCTATCACGACAGCGAGATGGCTGCGGCCTTTGCCTGCGGGGCGGGGCCGGCGAATGTCTATGCCCCGGTCGCGCTGCTGGCGGTGCTGGTGACCGCGGGGCTGGCGTGGCTGACCCTGGTGCTCGCACCGGATGCCACCGCCCGCGCCATGAATCTGCGCAGCGAGGCGCTGCGGGCCGGGCAGTTCGCGCCCATCGCGTCCGGCAAGTTCCGCAGCTTTAGCGGCGGCAACGCCGTGGTGTACGCCCAGGCCGTCAACCGTGACGGCACGCTCGCGAATGTGTTCGTGGAGCGCAATCATGGCTCGCTCGTGGAGGTGGCGCTCGCCAACCGCGCCCGGCACGCCGTGTCGGCCGACGGCATGACGCATATCCTGACGCTCTATGACGGCGAGCGCTTCGAGGGTGTGCCGGGGAGCCCCGAGTTTCGCATCGTGCGTTTCGCCGAGCACATCGTGCCGGTGCAGGTGCCGGCGGTGGCAGATGTCGTGCGGACCCTCGAGGCGCAGCCGACCGCCAGCCTGTTGGCTTCCGCAAACCCCGCCGACCAGGCCGAGCTGCACTGGCGGCTGGCGATGCCTCTCATGTGCGTAGTGCTGGCACTGATCGCGGTGCCGCTCGCGCGGCTGAAGCCACGCCAGGGACGCTATGCGCGCGTCTGGCTCGCGGTGCTTATCTACCTCCTGTATTCCAACCTCATCTCGGTCGGCAAGGTGTGGCTCGCGCGCGGCACCGTGCCGCAATGGCTGGGGCTGTGGTGGACGCACGTCGCCGTGGTGTTGCTTGCCCTGCTGGTGATCGCCGGCCCCGGAATTGTCGGCCGTGTGCGTTACCGGATGCGCGGCGCATGAGCCTCCTCGATCGCTACATCGTGCGCGCCATCCTGGGCTCGGTGCTGCTGGTAATGTCGGTGCTGCTGATGCTGGGCGCCCTGTTCGTGTTCATCGACCAGCAGGATGACATCGGCACCGGCCGCTACACGGCTTTGAGCGCCCTGTGGTTCACGCTCCTGAACCTCCCGCAGCAGGCGTACGAGCTGCTGCCCATCACCGCCCTCATCGGCTCGCTGCTGGGCCTGGGCTCACTCGCGCGCGGCAGCGAAATCACGGTGATTCGCGCCACCGGCGTGTCGATCGCCCGCATCGCGGGCGCCGCGCTCATGGCGGCGCTGTTGCTGATTGGGGCCGCAGTGCTGATCGGGGAGTTCTTCGCCCCGACGCTGCAGCAGGTGGCGCGCGAGCAGAAGGTCTTCGCCAAGCTCAATAACGTGAGTCTTGGCGGCGGCAGCGGCGCGTGGGTGCGCGATGGGGATCTGATTCTCAACGTCGCCGGGCAGTACGGTGAGCGGCAGTTCGGCAGCATGCAGATTTTCGAGCTCTCCCCGCAGCACCGGCTGCTGGCGCTCGGGCACGCGCAGCGCGCCACGGCGGAAACCAAGGGCAAGTGGCTGCTCGGCGACTACACCGAATCGCGCTTCGTCGGCGATACGGTGGTGGCGCGCCCTGCGGCACAGCGAATCCTTGAATCCAACGTCACCGCCGGTTTCCTGGGTCTTGCGGTGCAGGACCCGGATCAGTTGACCAGTCGTGCCCTCTGGCGGCTGATCAGCTATTTCAAGACCAACGCCCTGGATACGCGCGAATACGTGTTCGCCTTCTGGTCGCGCATCGCGCGCACGGTGGCGATTGCCTTCGCGGTGCTGCTCGCCATTCCCTTTGTCCTTGGCTCGCTGCGCTCGGCCGGCGCCGGTGCCCGCATGCTGATGGGGCTGGTGTTGGGAATCGGGTTTTTCCTGCTGCAGCGCCTCATCGAAAGTGGCACGGTGGTGTTTGCACTGAACCCCATACTGCTCGCCTGGATGCCGACTTTGCTGCTCGCGACCGTGACCCTGACGCTGCTGGCGCGCGCGCGTTAGTTAATTGGCCGAAATCGCAGGAAGCGATTTCGGCAGACAGTGGTTCCTTTTCCGCCTGCGGCTGCAGCCCACCGCCTCATTTTCGGGGCGCGAGCAGTTCGCTCAGGGAATCCGGCGAGGCAGCGCGCACCAGGTGCGGATAGCGCAAGCCATCGTGCCAGGCAACCGACAGCGTGCGGTACTCGTCGAAGTTCTTTACCAGCAGTTCCACGGGCGTGCTCGCTCCCTTGGACGCGGTCAAGGCATCCTTGAGCGCGTCGCCCATGAACTCCTTGCCGTTGACGGCGATCACTTTCATGCCTGGCGAGAGACCGGCCTTAAAAGCCGGACCGTCCCAGAGCACGTCGGTGACTTCGCCGTCTTTGCCCAGGAGCGCGCCGAGCGAATAGGTCAGGTCGGTGGCGCCCTTGCTGGCGCTGTACGCCGTCGACGGCTTGTCCGTGTAGACGAGCTTCCAGCCGTGCGCGGCGATTCCGCCAATCAATGAGCCATGGCCGTCCAGGCGGGTGCGCAGGTAGGAGGCCCAGTCGTAGGGGACGACCTGGTTGAGCGTGCGGACAATGTCCTCGAAGGTATAGGGGTTGACGTCGTACTTGCCGTCCTGCACCCCAAAGAACGCCTTGCCGAAGTCATCGATGCTGCGCTGATTCTTACTCAGCTCGCGCAGCTTACCGTCGACATCCAGCCAGATCATCATGCCGGCGGGGTAGTAGTCGAACATCGCCAGGTAGCTGTGAAACGCTCCACCGCGCCGTGCGAGGACCGGATCGTTGGTGGTGTCCTGCACGGTGCGCCAGGCGGTGAGCCCCGGGCGCCCCTCGTCGAAACCCGCAGCGACCGCCGCGAACATGTCGCGGGCCTGCTCGGGACTCCACAACCCCGCACGCGCCGCCATGACATACCCCCAGAACTGGGTCTGGCCCTCGTAGACCCACAGCAGGCTCCCCTGCAGCGGCACGTTGAAGTTCGCCGTGTTCTGGTCCGCGGCGCGGCGGTATTTGCCGTCCCAGGAATGATTGAACTCGTGCGTCAGCAGGTCATGCCGCGCCGGGCCGTCCGCCCACTTGCTCAAGTAGTCCGCGTCGGCGCCGTTCTCACTCGAGCGGTGATGTTCGAGCCCGATGCCGCTCAGCCGGTTGCTGAGCGCGAGCAGAAAATCGTAGTGGTCATAATGTCGCGCGCCGTACAGCCGGTACATCTGCTGCACCACGTTCTGAAACCCCTTGATCAGCTCCGGGGCGACCTCCAGGTATTGCGGCTCATCGGCGACGATGTTCAGGTGCACCGGGACCGCGGCTCCTGGATCCAGGTCAATGCGCCTGAAGTATTTGCCCGCGTAGATCGGTGAATCGACCAGGTCATCGTAGTCGATCGGCTTGTAGGTGACGGTGTTGCCGCTGCTCGAAGCCACCTCCAGCGCCGTGGCTGATTGCCAGCCGGCCGGGTAAGTCACGCTGGCTTCGGCACGAATCCGGTTGGCGTAGTAGCCGGCCGGGTAGAGAGTCAGCGTATTCCACTGCAGATCGAGCATCTCCGGAGTCATCACCACGCGACCCTGGTTCCTGTCGTGCGGCGAAAGGAACTGGAATGCGAGCTGCAGTTCATGCGCGCCTTGCGGCACATCGACGTGGAACGCGAACACATCCAGCGGATCGCGTTTCCACGGCAGCACCTGCCCATTTGCCGTGATGACCAGCCCCGCGAGCTTGTCGATCGGTCCGGAGGGCCCGTGAGTACCCGGAATCCACTGCGGATACAACAGGGTCAGCGGCCCGGGAACCGCCGGCACGCTTTCATGGACACTGAAGATGCGGTGCGCGACGTCGGTCGCATCCACGGTGATTTTCAGCGCACCGGGACTGTAGTCCCGGTCCTGCGGCACCGGCACTTCAGCCCGCACGATACTGCCGGCCAGACCAACAGCGCCGATGACAATCGCGGTCACGAGGAAACGGCTCTTCAAGGGGGCTCTCCTAAGGACAAGCGGCGCTCGGGCGCCGGCGATGCCGGCGCACGTTACCACTCGTTGCCTGCCGCGGCCATTTGGGGGAACATCGCGATCTTTTACGCCCAGGCGGTTGTGAGGCTCAAGAAAATGAAGACGGCACACTTCGCGGCGCTGCTGCTCGCAGCATGTATCTTCCCGGTGGCGCTCGAGGCCGCCGATCTGACGCTGCACGTGGATGCGCGCGACATCACGCGCAAGCACGTGCACACGGAAGAGACGCTCACCGTCAAGGGCGGACCGCTGACACTCGGGTTTCCCAAGTGGATTCCCGGCGAGCACATGCCGTCCGGGCCGATCGACACCATGGTGGGCCTGGTGTTCAAGTCGAACGGCGAAACCCTGACCTGGAAGCGCGATCCCTACAACACCTTTCTGATCACGGTAAATGTGCCGGCCGGAGGCGGAAGCCTCGAGATTTCCATCGACAGCGGGCTGCCGACCGAGGGCGGTTCGTTCAGCGCCGGACCGACCAGCTCCGAGCAACTCGCGGTCATTTCCTGGAATCATTTCGTGCTGCTGCCCAAGGGGCGGGATGCGGCGACGATCTCCACCGCAGCGGTACTGCTCGCGCCGCCGGGCTGGCACGCGGTCTCCGCTCTTGAGTTTCACGCCGGCGCCGATGGTGCACTGCAGTTCGAGCCGGCAACCCTGGCGCGCCTGATCGACTCGCCGGTGCAGATCGGGCGCTACGCCCGCCAGGTGGAGCTGGCGGGTGCGGCTCCCTATCCAGAACTCAAACACAGCATTTCGATCATGGCGGACAGCGAAGCCGCGCTCGAGGTGCCGAAGGAATTCCAGGCCGACTACAGTCACCTGGTGGCGGAAGCCGGGGCGCTGTTCGGCACCCGCATGTACCGCCACTACACGTGGCTCCTGACACTCTCGGATCACGTCGCGCACTTTGGGCTCGAGCACCACGAGTCGAGCGACGACCGGGTCGATGAGGATGAGGTGACCGAGCCGGCGTTCAAGAACGACCTGGCGGGCCTGCTGGCGCACGAGTACGTCCACAGCTGGAACGGCAAGTACCGCCGCCCTGCGGGCCTTGTGAGCCCCGACTATCAGACGCCGATGGATGATTCGCTTCTGTGGGTGTACGAGGGCATGACCGAGTTCTGGGGGACGGTGCTGCCGGTGCGCGCCGGGATCCAGAAACCCGAGAGCTATCGCGAGGAGCTCGCCTCCACGGTCGCGTACTACGAGATTGAGTCGGGCGACCGCTGGCGCCCGCTCGCTGACACTGCGGTCGAGGCACAGGACCTGTACGACGCGCCGCGCGCCTGGAGCTCCAGCCGCCGCGGCGTGGATTTCTACGAAGCCTCGGAACTGCTATGGCTGAATGTCGACTCGGAACTGCGGTCCCGCTCCGGTGGTCGCGCGACGATCGATGACTTCGTGAAGCGTTTCTATGCCGGCGCCGGCGGCGCCCCGGCATTGAAGCCTTACAAGGAGGAGGACGTGTACACCACGCTCGCGGCGGTGGTGCCCGGGGACTGGCGCGCCATCATCCGCCACCATCTGGATACCCTGGGACCCGGCGCGGTGATGAGCGGCCTGGAGAGCACCGGCTGGAAACTCACATACTCGGCCGAGAAGAACACCTGGATCGAGATGGGTGAGAAGGCCAGCAAGGCGACGCTGCGCGAGTACTCCATCGGCTTCTCGCTGGATAAGGACGGTGTGATCATGGACGCGAGCGAGGACCGTGCGGCGGCGCACGCGGGTGTGGGTCCGGGCATGAAACTGGTCGCGGTGAATGGCCGCAAGTACATGCCTGAAATGCCTGAAGTACTGGACGCGGCGATCGCCGCGGCGAAGGACAGCAGGAAGCCGATCGAGCTCATGGTGGACACGGGCGACTACTTCCGCGTCATCAGCGTGCCGTACTTCGATGGTCCGCGTTTCCCGCACCTGATCCGGATCGAGGGACATCCTGACACCCTGTCTGAGGTGTTGAAGCACCGCACCTGAGTCTTCAGCGCGGCTGTTGGTTGGTGTGGGTCGCGGGCATACACTCGGCGACCTCCCGGCACTGTGCCGGGCATCAAACCAACTCCGGGGGGAGATCATGAAAATCCTGGTGACAGCGGCGCTGCTGCTACCCGCGGTGGCGTTCGCAGGCAGTTCTTTCGATGGCACGTGGAAAGCGCGCCTTGACTCGGTGAAGATGACCGGCAAGCCGGATGTCTGGCAGATCGCGGACGGCGACTACAGTTGTTCGAGCTGCGTGCCGGCGGTGAAGGTGAAGGCGGACGGGGCGATGCACAAAGTCGCCGGGCATCCCTATTACGATGAGCTGGCGGTGAGAGTCATCAGTCCGACCTCCGTCGAGATCTCGCAGAAGCAGGCCGGCAAGGTCATGGGCTCGGTCACCTACATGCTCTCCACGGACGGCAACACGCTGACCGGAAAATTTACCGACCACAGCGGCGCCAAGACCGTCACCGGATCGTTCACCGAAACGCGGGTGGCCGCGGCGAGCGCGGGTTCACACGCCACCTCCGGCTCATGGCAGCAAAGTGCGATGGGTGACATCAGCGACGCAGGCCGAACCGTGGCCTACGAGGCATCGGGCGATCACTTCCGGATGCATGCCAACGGACAAAGCTACGACGCCAGGTTCGACGGCAAGGAGTACCCGATCGTGGGTGATCCCGGGCATACGCGGGTCACGCTGAAGAAGCTGGACGACAACACCGTCGAAGAGACCGATCATCGGCTGGGCAAGGTAACCGACGAGATCCGCCTCGCCACCAGCGCAGATGGCAAGTCCATGACCATCACGGACAAGGACGTGCTGCACGAGCAGACGTCGAGCGTGACGTTCGACAAACAATAGGATTCGGATCGCCGAGGTTACGCTCCGGAAGCCCAGGAGGGCTTCCGGCGCTGGCTCTGAACCTATAACACGGGTATTTTCAGTGCTTGTGCCCGGGAAACAGCCGGCAGTAGATGCAATCGGCACCGGTCGGGTTATCCAGCATGAAATGCCGCACCCAGTAGCCGTCGCTGCTCGCCGCCGCCTGTTCAAAGGCTGACTGATTCGCAAGGTCGTGGCCGATCACTTCCACCGCGCCTTCCTTTTCCAGGATGTCGGCGGCACGCGTAATCTCGATGGTGCCGCGCGGATGCACGGCGATGGTGGCGGCGCCGGCCTCGACACGCCGCGCCAGCGCATCCACGAACTGCTGCTCGTCCGGGCGGCTGAGCAGCGTGCGGAAATACTGGATAAANNGAGGAGCGTGCGGAAGTACTGCGCGAACCGGGCGTGCGCTGAAGGCGCGGGGTGCGATCCGGCGCGGCCCGGTTCGGAGGAGGCGGTCAGCTCGACACGATCGGTGGGGAAGCCGTCGCTGACCAGCCGCGTTCGCACGCGATCCGCGGCTCCGTACTCACTGAACACGGCAAGTATCACGGCGCTCATGTCGCTCTCCCGGAGCTATGGCGGGAAAAAATTCTACGCTTCAACGATTGCCCGGGCACGCCTCGCGCCGCTCTATTGCGCTGCAGCATTGTCGCGGGCCAGGGCAAATCGCTCGATCTGATCCTAGGATCCGCACTATGCACTTTCGTGACCCGCAGGGGCGTGCGCTCGCGATCATGTCGCAGGTGAAGTCGTGAGCGCGGGGCGGGTGCGGTCGGCGTCAGGTGCGCGCCAGCGCACCTGGATCGCGCTGTTCCGCGGCATCAATGTCATGGGCAACAACAAGCTGCCCATGAAGGATCTGGCCACGCTGCTTCGCGGCCTCAAGTTCCGGGAGGTCAGGACCTATATTCAGAGCGGCAACGCCGTGTTCGCCAGCGCCGGCAGCGCGGCATCCCTCAGCGCGCGCATCAGCGCCGCCGTGGCACGGCGGTTCGGCCTGCGTCCGTACGTGATGCTCTTTGAGGCGCGCGAGCTTGCGCAGGCGATCGCTAAGAATCCGTTCCCGGAGGGCGAGGCCGAACCGAAATCCCTGCACCTGTGGTTTCTGGAGGAGTGTCCGGCAGCCGCACGACACGCCGGCCTGGAGGCTGTCAGGGCGGAGAGTGAACGGTTTTCCGTGTACGACAAGGTCCTGTACCTGCACGCACCGCTTGGCATCGGCCACTCGAAGCTCGCGCCGCGCGCGGAAAGAATTCTGGGCACGAAGGGCACGGCGAGAAACTGGCGCACGGTGTGCACTCTGTACGCCATGGCGAAAGGGGACGCGTGAGCGGCGCAGCCGCACCTGAAACTACCTGGCTTTGACGCCGCCGGTCTTCTTTGTCGGCTCGGCCGGCTTCTGCAGCAGTTCTTCGAGGGGCTTGAAGATGGCCGCGTAGCGGTAGTCCGGGATCTCAAACTCGTGGCCCATGAGGCGCGCGGTGAGTTTCTGCGCTGCGGACTGGGATTGCGCGCCAGTGGCGTGCGCGCTGATCGCGATCAGCGACCGCGCCCCGTCCTTGTGTCCTGTGACCTCCACTTCAAGACCGTCATAGGTGCTGAAGAGCGCGTGCGACCGGGGCGTGTCGCCGCTAACACCCGCCTTTTGCACATCATCCAGTGTGAGCATGCCCAGGGCCCCCGCGATCGGTTCCGCGGCGGCGGGTCCGGTGAGTACGCGTCCCTTAGGCAAGGGGCTCACGGTGAAAGCGGGCTCGTCTTTCTTCACACGCGTGGCGGTGTAAGCCGGCCCCTGTGCGGGGTGCTCTGCGACTTCGCGCACCTGCTCGCCGCCAAGATCAATCAGCGCATGGTCGAGCCAGCTCCTGGGGTCCGCGTCCGGCGCGAGGAGCGGGGCCGCGAGCAGGCTTTGCGGTGTGCCGACCACGCGCACGTATCCGGACTTGGCGCTCGAGGACTTGCCGACGATCAGCGCCCAGGTTCTTCCCGGCGCGACCGCTTCGATGCGCGTGCCGGTGGCTTGCGGCGCCGTGACGTCCTCGACGCCCAACTGCGGGTAGTTGGCGGGCTGGCGCGTCTTCTCCTCGACAATGTTGAGCGCACCCAGGTCGAGCACGAGCTTGCGTAACTTCGAGGTGTCGGCGGGCCAGCCGCGCTCACCGACGCTCCAGTCGGCATTGTCCTTTTTCAACGTGGCGCGCGTTCCATCGCCCTTGATCAGGTCCATTTCGGTCACGGCGTTGACCGCCTGCTCCAGGCCCGGCAGCACCAGGTCACCGGCAAGCTTGTCGCGTTCCAGGTGGCGCGTCGATGCAATCCACATGGCGAAGCCAACCACCGCGAGCGCGGCGATGAAGAGTAAGGCGACGCGTCGCGCAGTCATACGGAGCGACCTTTGTCGGCTGCGGCGGACGGTGCCGCGCGGCGACGGCGCCGCCACACGCCAATCAGCAGTGCGATGAGCGCGAACGCCGCCGGCACTACTATGATGTTAAGGATCTTGAGGGTCGCGCCGAGACTGGAAATTTCCCGGTCAAGGCCGGCACGCACTGCGCGCAGCTCCTTGCGGATGCGCAGCTTCTCGGCCTGGAACTGCTCGATTTCCTGCTCCTGCTCGGGCGTGAGGATCAGCGCCGACTGGTTGCCGGCCTTGGTCGACTGCAGGGCGGTCAGCTTCTCTTCGGTTGCGTGCAGTTGCTGCTCGAGCTCCTGTTCCTTGGAGTGAAAGCGCTCATCGGCAGCATGCCGCAGCTTTTCTACGCGCTCGAAGGGCCTGGCATAGGAAGCGCGTCCCCGCACGCTGATGAGGTCGGCGCTGCCGGCAAGATTGTCGAGCGCATTCTGCACCAGGTCGCCGTTGCTGGCCCACGCCTGGGTCATGGTCTGACCGAAGAAATTCTGCTCGCGCACCCACAGGTTGTCCGCGAGCATGTCGGTATCGGCAAACACGATGAGGTTCAGCGGTTTCACCGAGGCCTTGAGGTCGGTGACGCCGGCAGGCAACGTGACGCCTGCGGGCGGGCCGGCCGGAAACGCCGTGTGCACGTCCCCGGTGATGCGCGCGGCGATGGTGTAGCGCTTGCCGGTTGGCTTGAAGTCATCGCGCAGCGTGCCGGGGTCCATGAGCATCTGGAAGCGCTCCACCGGCAGGGCGGCTGCATCGGTGCTCGACTGCAACAGCGGCTCGAAGTGCGCCTTCGAGCCCTGCACCGGTTCGAGGTAGCCGGCCATCGCCACGTTGACGGTGGAAAGTCCGGCCGTCACGACGTCGTCGGCTGCGAAGCTCGTTTTGTCGAGTCCCAGGACCCCGAGGTGCTCCACCGGCTCTTCGCCCTGGCGCATGGTGACCGACAGCGCGTGGCCGCGATCGGCGACCACCTCCGCCGGGTTGAACTGCACGCCCCAGGCGCTGAGCAGCGGCTCCAGGTGCGAGCTCTTGTCGGCAGTCATGCGCGCCATGGGATTCTGCCCATCCGCTGCCGATGTGTCGGCCTCGGCGAGCGGATCGACGAAGGCGAGGATGTGACCGCCGCGCAGCGCGTACTGGTCGATGGCGAATTGGGTCGCCGGCGAGAGGTTCTTCGGGTGCACCAGCACCAGCACGTTTACGTCGTCGCCGATTTTTGTGGCTGCTGCATCGAGCGGGCGCAGGTCGAACAGCTGCTGCGCTTCACTGTAGACGACCCACGGCTCGCGCATCTGGCCGCTCCGCGGGTCAAAACCCGGGCCCATCGGCAGCGATGACAGCCAGGCGACGACCGGCTTTTTCGGATGGGAGAGCTCGTACACGAGCTTGACCACGTCGTACTCGAGGAACTGCTCCTTGTTGGGGTCGAAGAACTCGATGGCCGCGCGACCATCGGTGGAGTTGGTGGCGGCGAGCCCGAAATAGAACTGCCCGCCGGAGGCTCCGAGTGGCGCACCGCGCACGCCGAGCTCGGCAGCCCGGTCCTCATCCTCGGAGAAGGGCTGCGGATCGATCACGTGCAGGTGCAGCTTGCCGTTGGAGCGCGCGGCAAGTTCCTCCAGAAACTCGCGCACCCGTACGCCGTAGGTCTCGAGCTGCGGCATCTGCTGCGCCGCTTTCGCCGAGAAGAAGAAGTACAGGTTGATGGGCTCCTTGATGCCGGCGAGGATCCGCTCGGTTCCCGGAGCCGTCGTGTACAGATGGTTCTGCGTGAGATCGAGACGCCAGCCGCGCAGCGTGTGATTGAAGAGCACCGTGAGGCCGATGAAAAGCAGGGCCAGCGCCACGAGCGTGCCGCCGCCGAGTGTCGAGCGTTGGTTCATAGGTCTTTGCGCAGTTCGAGCGTGACCGCGGTCGCGAGCAGGAAAAACCCGGTCAGCATTGCGAAGTACAGGAGATCACGCACGTCAATCACGCCCTTGACGATGGATTCGAAGTGCGTGAGGAACGACAGCGAGGCGATGGCTTCCACCAGTGGTTGCGGGGCCCAGCTGCGAAACAGGTCCAGCACCAGCGGAAAGCCGGCGAGCAGAAACGCGAAGCACACCACGACCCCGAGAATGAACGCGACCACCTGGTTGCGCGTCAGCGCCGACATGCACGAGCCAATGGCGAGAAAGCCCGCGGCGAGCAGCAGGCTTCCCAGGTAGGCGGCTAGGATCGCGCCGTTATCGGGGCTGCCCAGGTAGTTGACCGTGAGCCACAGCGGGAAGGTCAGGCCCAGGGCGAGGGCGGTGAATATCCACGCCGCGAGGAATTTCCCCAGCACCGCGTCCCACAGCTTCACCGGCTGGGTCATCAGCAACTCGATGCTGCCGGACTTGCGCTCCTCGGCCCACAGCTTCATCGAGATCGCCGGGATCAGGAACAGGTACAGCCATGGTTGGAAGGTGAAGAACGGCGTGAGATCCGCCTGGCCGCGCTCGTAAAACCCGCCGAGGTAGAAGGTGAAGGCGTTCGCCAGCACCAGGAAAATCAGGATGAAAACGTACGCGAGCGGTGTCGCGAAATAACTCGCGAGTTCGCGGCGCGTGATGATGCCCACGTTGTGCATGACTTTGAACGGACCCTTTAGGCGGTAATGGTGCGGAACACTTCGTCGAGGCGCCCGGCTTCCAGGTGCAGCTCCTTGAGCTTCAGCCCCGTGCTGGCCGCGAGCTCCGAGACGGCCGCGAAGATCATCGCACCTGGCTGCGGCAGGGCGGTCACGCGCGCCTCGCGTTCGCTCACCTCCACGCGCGCCACCGCCGGCAGGGCGGCCACCGCGGCACGGGCAAGCTCCAGCTGCCCGGGTTCCGCGAGTTGCATCGATACCGCGTTGTGATAGCGCGAGCGGGCGGCAAGGCCCGCGGGCGTGTCATCAGCGACGATGCGCCCCCTGGAGATGATGATGGCACGCGTGCACACCGCATCGACCTCCTCGAGGGTGTGTGTGGAGATGACGATGATCTTGTCACGCGCCATGTCGTTGATGAGCGTGCGCACCTCGTGCTTCTGGTTCGGATCGAGCCCGTCGGTCGGCTCGTCCAGGATCAGCACCGGCGGATCGTGCACGATGGCCTGCGCCAGCCCCACGCGGCGGCGGAATCCCTTGGACAGCGTATCGATGGTCTGCCCGAGGACGGGAGAGAGGTGCAGGTTCCCGATGACGTGATCGAGGCGCGCGCTGCGGCGCGCACCCTCGAGCCCGCGCAGGTCGGCGATGAAATCCAGGAAGCGGCGCACCGTCATTTCCCCGTAGCTCGGCGCGCCCTCGGGCAAGTACCCGAGGGCGGTCTTGGCCGCCAGCGCATCGCTCGCGATGTCGTGCCCGCAGATGCTCGCGCTGCCGGAACTCGGGGCGACGAACCCCGCGAGCATGCGCATGGTGGTGGTCTTGCCGGCGCCGTTGGGCCCCAGGAACCCGAGCACCTCGCCGGGGACCACCTGGAAGCTGACATCATCGACCGCCTTGAGCGCGCCGTAGTGTTTTGTGAGGTGCTCGGTCTTGATCATGAATGCGCATCCACAGGCAGCGGCGAAAATGAAAAGTTCCCGTCGGTTTTCAAGGCGGGCGATTGTGACGGTCGCGCCGCTGTGATTCAACAGGAGATAATTCTTGTGTAATATCAGGCCAGTAAAGTCGACTCTTCAGGTGGGATGTGGGACATGAGCGCGAGCGTGCGTCATCCATCCGCCATGGGCGCGTCATTCCTTCGTCAACACTGCCCGACACACTCGCCCTCGTGAAGGCTGACACGTAAGGGGCGTGAACGTGCAATTGCTGCGTTTTCCCGCTGCCGCCACCCGTGAGCGCGCGCCCGGGATCGAGGACGTTCTGACGGCGGAGAATGAGCCTGAGTGCGGTGCACCCTTCTGCGACAACGCGCACTGTGCGCTGCACGTGCGACCGAAGGATCTGCACGTTGAAGGCGGCGGCAACTGGGTGTCCCTGCCCGACGGGCGCACCTTCGGCCGCAGCCGCTTCGGCAATACGCTCCTGTGCGATGCCTGCGGTACGCGCCGCGGGCCCGTGAGACTGGGTGCGGCGCCGATTACGAACTGAAGCGGTGCCGCGCGCGCCAGTACAGAATGCAGAGCGCGCCGCCGAGCATACCGCCCAGGTGGGCAAAGTGAGCCACGCCCGGTTCGATGCCGGTCGCCCCGGAAAACAGCTCTATCAACCCGTACAGTGTCACGAAAAGCCACGCCGGTATCGGTATCGGAATCGGTATGACGAACAGGCGTTGCCGCGGGAAATACCACGCGAAGGCGAGCAGCACGCCGAACACGCCGCCCGAGGCGCCGATGACCGGGCCGGCGGCATCCGCGGCATCGGCAAGGGCTCCGGTAGTGCCCGCGTACTGTACCGCGAGTTGTGTCAGCGCGGCGGTGAGCACGCACACGAGGAAAAACAGCACCAGGCGCCGCCCGCCCCAATAGCGCTCGAGCGCGCCGCCGAACATATACAGCGCGAACATGTTGAAAAGGATGTGCCACCAGGGGCCGTGCAGGAAGGCGTAAGTGATGAGCTGCCAGGGACGGAAGCCGTCGCCGAGCGGCCAGAGCGCAAACAGTTGCTGGATGAGGTCGCCAGCGCCCGGGATCTGCTGCAGCAGGAACACGGCGACGTTGATGAGTATCAGCGCCCGTGTGGCGGGCGGTATGGCGGGGAACATGCGGCGATCTTACCGGTCGCCGAGCCGGCGTTGCAGGAAAACCAGATCGAGCCAGCGGTCGAACTTGTAGCCGACTTCGCGCAGGTGGCCGACCTGCGTGAATCCCAGGCGTTCGTGGAAGCGGATCGAGGCGGCATTCGCCGC
>PMHN01000104.1 GCA_003156695.1 Gammaproteobacteria bacterium | reverse complement strand
CATCTTGATGACGGCGGTTGGGTAATCGGGATACGGAACCGGCACGAAATTGATAGAAAGGTCTTTGGCCGGTTTGCCGAAGCCGGTGCCGTTGTTGGCCGAGTCCCCGTCACGATCGATGAGCATCTTCGGCACCACCGGCTCGGATTTTGACGGCGGCGCGTCGGGGTTCAGGAGATCCTGGTCACGGATGACCAGCACGCGCTCCGGGAGACCCGCCACCGCGTGATTCGCGCGTTCCAGGCCCTCGACGATGAGCGCGCCGGAGGCACCACCCTGCACCTGCACGGAGCTGAAGCCGTGAATGTGCGGGTGGTACCAGTAGAGCCCGGGCGGCTCTTCTTGCGGGATACGGAAGCGGTATTCAAACGGCGGGTCCTGCGGCTGGATGGAGGTCCGGACCACTTCGTCCTGGTGACACACCGGCGGCACCGTCAGCCCGTGGAAGTGCAGGTTCGTGGCGGTTGACGTCATCGCGCCGCTCGTGCAGGGGTCGCCTACCGCCGCAGCTGCGGCATGCATGTGCGCGGCGTGTGCGGTCGCTGCGGGTGTGCCGGACCCCGACGGCGTGTCATCGGTCAGCGCGTTTTTCAACCTGAGGATCAGCAGGTCCCCGGGGTGCAGGCGCAACGTCGGGGACTGTGTTCCGTCCGGCAGCAGGTAACAGTAGCGTTTGGAGCCCCGGGGCCCCGGATCGTTGCGAATCGTCAGATCAAGCCGCAGCACACCGTCGTGACTGCGCAGCTCGGGAGGCTCAGGCACCGCGCTCCCGGGCGCGGGTCGCGGGCAGGCGTCGGCAGGTCCCGCCGCGCGCGTCAATCCTGGCGCGGCGAAACACACCAGCAGCAATACAAGTCCCGGACAGCTGCGAGGTGAGCGCGTGCGTTTCATGGGCGCAATGGAAAACCAGCGGCACGCAAATCGCAATGAGCGGCCCCCCGAGCGAATTCTTTACAGGTGTGGAACGGTGAGCTCGCGGGCGAGAACGGCTCGTAGTTGTTCCAGATCGTGCACGCGCTGCGCGGCCTTGCGCAGTGCCCGTACGTCGAGGGTCAGAGACGTACGCAGCGCGCCATAGTCGTGGCGCGCCGACTCGAGCGCCTCGAGCGTGCCGCGCCAGCGCGCGGTCAGGGTTTGCCGGGCGGCCTGCATCAGTGCCGCTCGCCAGCGCAGGGGTGCAAGGTCCTGTGACATCGCGTCTTCCGATGAAACACACGGCGATTGTGCACTGCACGTATGACAGTTTCGCGGCTGCGGACTGCCGCACCACCCCTCAATCTGCCGCGGCAGTTAACTCGTTGACAACATCAGCCTAGGCAAGTAATGTGCAGGGCATGCTCCACCTGAGAGCGCGCCGCTCCCCCGGACGGGAGATTTCCCGAGAGGCTGACATGAGCGAGATTTACGACAGCAGCAGCTACCAGCCCCGCAAGGGCGCGGGGTCGCTGCTGAACCGGGTGCGGACCGAACTGCTGGCCGCGCTCGATCGGGAGCTGGCGGCCGACAAGCGTCTCGCGCCACTGGAACTGAGCGCCGCGCAATTCATTGTCATCGCGACCCTCGCCACGGGCGAGGAGCGGATGTCCGCATCGGACCTGTGCAAGGGCATCTCGTACGACGCGGGCGCCATGACGCGCATGGTGGACCGGCTGGAAGCCAAGAAGCTGATCAGCCGCGCCCGCTGCACGCATGACCGGCGTCTGACCTACCTGGAGCTGACGGACGAGGGCAGGGCGGCATTCCCGCGCATGCGCGAGATCTCGATGAGCGTGCTGAACCGTTTTCTGCGCGGCTTCACCAGGACCGAAGCGCGCGAGCTCGAGGGCTTTCTCGCTCGCATGCTGGAGAACGCCCAAAGCTGATACGCGCCGCGTAACGGGATTTTCTTTAAGGACAATCATGAGCACGAATACCGAACCAACATCCGCCGCCAGCAAACGCTGGCTCTGGCTGAGCATCGCCGGCGGCGCCTTCGCCGTTATCGGGATTATCTATGGTGTGTATTGGGCAGAGGTATTGCGTTTCTACCAGAGCACGGATGACGCCTACGTCGGCGGCAACGTGGTGCAGATCACCCCACAGATCTCCGGGACGGTGGTGGCGATAGGCGCCGACGACACGCAGTTCGTGAAAGCCGGCCAGGCGCTGGTGCGACTCGATCAGGCGGACGCGAAGGTGGCGCTCGACCAGGCCGAAGCGCAGCTCGCCCGCACGGTACGCGATGTCCGCAACCTCTTCGCCACCAGCGCGCAGCTGCAGGCGGACGTGCAGGTGCGCGATACTGATCTGGCCGCCGCGCAGAGTGATCTCGCGCGGCGCCGGCAGCTCGGAGCCTCAGGCGCCGTGTCCGGTGAGGAGCTGCAGCACGCCACGGATGCCGTGAGGGGCGCCCAGGCGGGCCAGCTGGCGGCGCGGCAGCAGCTCGCGGCCAACCGCGCGCGCGTGGACGGCACGACCCTCGAGAATCACCCACAGGTGCGCGATGCGGCCGCCGCGGTGCGCAGCGCCTATCTCACGCTGGCACGCACGGAATTGGCGGCGCCGGTATCCGGCTTTGTAGCGCGCCGCAACGTGCAGCTCGGGCAGCGCGTGAGTCCGGGCACTCCGCTCATGGCGGTGGTGCCGCTCGATGAGGTATGGGTCGACGCGAACTTCAAGGAGCCGCAGCTCGAGCGCATGCGCCTCGGGCAGCCGGTGACGCTCACCGCCGATCTGTACGGCACGCAGGTCGTGTTTCACGGCTCGGTCGCCGGCTTCGGCGCCGGCACGGGAGCTGCGTTTTCGTTGTTGCCGGCGCAGAACGCGACCGGCAACTGGATCAAGATCGTACAGCGCGTGCCGGTGCGCATTGCGCTCGACCCACGGGAAATCGCGGCACACCCGCTGCAGATCGGGCTGTCCATGAAAGCCGTCGTCGACGTCAGCAACGGCGGTGGCGGACGCATGCCGCAGGTGGCCAGCAATGCCGCGGCCTGGTCCACCGACGTGTTTGGTACCGGTGATGCGCAGGCGGATGCACGCGTGCACGTCATCATCGCCGCGAACCTGTCCGGCCCCGCGCCCGCCGTTACCAGGGGAATGGCGCCCGGACCTGACCTGCTCGCCAGCGCGCGTTTGCCTGTGGCCCACATCCCGGGCGCGGCGCGCCATCTGCACTGAAGCTGCAGGCGCTGCAGGCGAGACGGATTGAAAGTTCATGGCCGAGAAGAACGCTGACAGACCGGTGACCGGCGGGGCCAATGCGGGCCCCGCCGCGCTGCCGCCGCTCGTCGGCTCGACGCTCGTGCTCGGCACGATCGCCTTGTCGCTCGCGACGTTCATGAACGTGCTCGACACCTCGATTGCCAACGTGTCGATTCCGGCCATCGCCGGCGATCTGGGCGTATCCCCGGACCAGGGCACCTGGGTCATCACCTCGTTTGGTGTCGCCAACGCAATCTCGCTGCCGCTGACCGGCTGGCTCACGCGCCGCTTCGGACAGGTGCGACTGTTCCTCGCCTCCGTGGTGCTGTTCGTCATCGCCTCGTTCCTGTGCGCGCTCGCACCGACGCTGTCGCTCCTGATCCTGTTCCGCGTTCTGCAGGGCGCGGTCGCCGGCCCGATGATTCCCTTGTCGCAGTCCCTGCTGCTGTCCAGCTACCCGAGGAGCCGTGCCGGCACCGCGCTTGCCATGTGGGCGATGACTACGCTGGTGGCGCCGGTGGTGGGGCCGCTGCTGGGCGGCTGGATCACCGACAACATTTCCTGGCCGTGGATTTTCTACATCAACGTACCGGTCGGTATTGTCGCGGCGCTCGTGACCTGGGGCATCTACCACAAGCGCGAGACCGCGACTGCGAAAGTGCCGGTGGACACCGTGGGTCTGGGACTGCTCGTCATCTGGGTGGGTTCGATGCAGGTCATGCTGGACAAGGGCAAGGATCTGGACTGGTTCAATTCCTCGACCATCATCGCGCTCGCCTGTGTGACGCTGGTCGCGTTCGTGATCTTCCTCATCTGGGAGATCACCGAGGAGCACCCGATCGTCGACCTCACGCTCTTCCGCCGCCGCAACTTCTGGGTCGCCACCGTGGCGCTGCTGTCCGCCTACGGATTGTATTTCGGCAATGTGGTGCTGCTGCCGCTGTGGTTGCAGCAGTACATGGGCTACACGGCGACGCTTGCCGGTCTGGTGCTCGCGCCGGTGGGCATCCTGGCGATGGTGTTCACGCCGTTCGTGGGGCGCTTCTCGGACCGCGTCGATCCGCGCATCCTCGTGACCATCTCGTTTGCGGTGTTCTCGCTGGTGCTGTTCATGCGCGCGAATTTCAACACCAACGCCACCCTCGGCACACTGCTTGTGCCCACGATCATCCAGGGCGCCGGCATGGCCGCATTCTTCATCCCGCTCATGGCGCTCACCCTGAACGGCCTGCCTCCGGAGCGCATTCCGGCCGCCTCCGGGCTGTCGAATTTTGCACGCATCAGTGCCGGCTCGTTCGGCACCTCGATCACCACCACGCTATGGGATCGGCGCGCGACGCTGCATCACGCGCAGCTAGTCGAGCGGCTGACACCAAATGACCCGGTGGCGGCGCAGACCCTGTCACAGCTGCACGCCAGCGGGATGGGGACCACCCAGAGCTATGAGCTGATCAACCGGCTCGTCGACAACCAGGCCTTCATGCTGTCCGCGAACGACATCTTTTATGTCTCGGCGGTGATCTTTCTCGGGCTGATCTTCCTCGTCTGGCTTGCGCACCCGATACGCGGTGGCGCTGGTGGTGGCGCGGCATCAGGGGCGCACTGAATCAACGCGCGGCGCGCAGCACCCGCGGCGGCAGGAACCACACGAGTTCACCGCGTCCGGCTCGCGGCGCGTCCTTAAACTCAAGCAACGCGGCGCCCATCTTCCTGAATGACAGCGCTGCGGTGGCAGCACTGCCCGGCAGACACACGCTCGCGAGGTGTCCGAGCCCAGGCTCGTGTCCAATTACGGCGAGGCGCTCGTCCCGGCCGCGGCCGATGAGCGTGAGCAGCTCCCGCGGTGGTGTTCCCGGCATAAGCTGCGGACACGCAATGGCGCGTGGCCATCCGGCAACCTGGGTGAGGATCGCTGCGGTCTGCCGCGCGCGCAGCAACGGACTCGTCAGAACCCGCGTCGGGCGTTGCATGATCCCCTTTAGTCCCAGGGCCGCCTTACGGGCCCGCGCCATGCCGCGCGCGGACAGCGGGCGATCTTCATCGTCGGGCCAGCGGTGCGTATCGCGTTCGAAGGCAATCGCGTGGCGGACGATGATGAGCTCCATGCCGGCGCGCTTATCTGGCCTTCAGTGCTTGAGCGACCGCCGTTCCGGCTCGCTCACGCGTTCGGGTGCGCTGGTCGGTGTGGCAACAGCATCGCCGGGTGCTGCCACCGCGATGGTGGATGCCGCCGCCGGCGCCTGCACTGGTGAGGCGGCCGGGACGACCGTGACCGCAGCGCGCGCGGCCGTGGAGTTAACGCGCCGCGGGGCAGGCGCGCGAGCACTCAACTCGCCAAGCCGGCTGCGCATTGCTTTCCAGCGCTTGCCGCGTACCCGGCGCCACGAGCGGCTGAGCGTCTTGCTCGCCTGCGAGATCACCTCGGACTGACGCTCCGCGAGACGACCCATGAGGAACAAGGTCGCCGGGGGGAGGCCGTTGCCGCAATCCTCGGCGAGCATTGCGAGGCGGTGCTTCGCCATGTGAGCGTCCTGGTGTGCGCCCAGCCTCTCCTGCATGCGGCGTAACGCCTTGAGGATCTCTTCCGCGGGTTTGCCGAACATACGGGCGCCGGATTCGATCGCGTAACGCAGTTGCTTCGCGCGCCGGCGCACCACGTGGAATTCCTCCATCGAGGCGTTCGTCGGCAGCTTGCGGACCGTCTTGCGCAGCTTGCGGAAGCG
>PMHN01000058.1 GCA_003156695.1 Gammaproteobacteria bacterium | reverse complement strand
AACCAATGCATTTGCCGACTCAGCACTCCGGCGGAGTGCTTTGTTGTTTTTTCCTCTCATGGATTGTCCCCTCCCGATAATTGACGCAAGCGGGTGGAAAAGGAAGCTGCAGACCTCTCGGTGGTCGCTACAAAGGGTCCACACGGGCGCGGATACTTGTCCCTTTCGCCGCACTCTACGGCCGTCAGTTAGCAATGACAAGCGCTTGTCGCAAATATACAACGACTTAGTCGGGGCGGCGCGTTGCATCCGCCACGCGTCGCTGTGCTCCGGCGCGCAGCTCCTCAATGAATACCAGCTCGGAGGACAGCGGGATGGGCAGAGCCACCTCGACGCCCTGCCGCATCAAGGCGCGACCGCTCTCTTCACGGCGTGAGGCCGGGCCGCGATCCTGGAACGTGAGCGCGTAGCGGGCGTCGGCGTTGAGTCCCGCGAGACGAAATCGGTGCGCGGGCTCATCGGGCGCCGAGCCGCGGAAGGCGTAGAGCACGCCGCGATGCAGGGCGGGTGAAACGTATTCAAGGCCGTCCCAGTGCACGCCGTCGGGACGCTCCGACACGTGATACAGATCCGCGGCGCGGATCAGCGGGCGCAGCGCTCGTGCGTAGAGCGCAAACTGCACGCGCGCGTCGGCACGCTGCGCGGCGCTCCAGCGGCGGGTGTCGAGCATCAGTGAGAACCAGCCGAGCATGCCGCTGCGCAGCAGGTAGCGGAAATTCTCCAGACGCGGCGTCGGCCAGTCCGCGACGTAGCTTTCCAGCATGGCCGGCGGCAGTACGTGGCTCGCGTCGAAGAAAGCGCGCCGGTTGGCGAGCGGATCGTAGGTGTCGGTCACGGAGAAATAGTCCCCGTGAGCGGCGCTGCCGAAGTCGACCATTCGGCCACCGTCGTTACACAACTCCAACAGGAGCTGCGGGTGGCGCGCCCGCAGCCGCTCGTAGATCTCGTAGTACGCGCGGGTGGCGTAGTCACTGACGTCGGTCGAGTTCGACCCCGCGACCCATACGTAGCCGGAAGTCTGGCCGACGCGCAGCGTACCCGGCTCCGGCGGCGCGGCCGGGTGATCGGCCCGGGAACTCCCCTGCGCGACGAGATAGCCGTCATGCTCGAGCATGTCGAGGTGGTAGTCATCGACGATCCGCTCGAGCTGCCGCTCGGCCCAGGATGCGGCCGCGGGCACCCCCAGATCCACGGTGATGCCCTTGAACGGTTCGCGCGAGCGCCAGTCCGCGGGCGGATCGGCGATGAGCCAGTCACGCATCGTCGGATCGTAGATATTGAGTGCGCCCGGCGCGTTCGAAGTGCCGGCCTGCGCCCAGCTGACCCACAGGCCGAACCGCAACCCTTTCTTATGGGCAAAGTCCGCGAGCGCCGCGATGCCGGCGGGAAACTTCGCCGGATCCGCCCTCCAGTCGCCGACACCGCGGAACCACCCCGCGTCGAGGTGGAACATCTCCAGCCCGAGCGAGGCTGCGTCCTCGATCATGCGATGCGCCAGAGCCTCGTCGACCGCCAAGCCGCTGCCCCAGCTGTTGCTCACCATCAGCGGGTAGGACGCATCGCGCAGCGTTTGCGGATGCTCGAGCACCGCGCGTACCCAGCGGCGCAGCACGTTGCCCGCGCCATCGGCGCCACCGCTGAAGCCGCCGATGAAGATCGTAGGCGTCGTGAAGGTCCCCCCCGGCGGCAAGCGCGTTCGATAGGGGCCCGGCGCGGGATTGAGTCCGGCCTCACCGCGCACAGATCCCCCGAGACGCTCGAGCGTGATGTGCGTGCGGGCGCTGAACTCAATGCCGAGGTACCAGCCGCGTTGCAGGCCGCCCGGTTCCTCGACGAGCACCCAGGGAATCATCTCGNNCGGGCGCGCGTAGGTGCTGGAGGTTCCCTGCCAGCGGTCGCCCTCGCGCAGCTCATCAAGATGGGTGCCCGCGGCGGAGGGGGTGTCGGCACCTTTCTCGATCCACAGGCGTTGCAGCCGGGTGCCGGGATCGGCGGCCCAGTCGAATGTCAGGCTCGGCTGCAGCGGCAGCCAGAGTGTTTCATGGCCGAGATTGTGGATCTCGAGGCTGTGCTCGATCGGCCCGAACGGCGCGCGTGCGCGCCAGCGCCACACGAGACTCAGCGCCGGCGCTTCGCTCCGGTACACGAGCGCGATCTCTTTTGAGTCGCTGTGGCTCGCCGCCGGGTCCAGCCGCCATGTGAGCGCTCGCACTGCGCCGCCCACCTCGGCATGGTCGGGCAGCGCCTGCGCCGCGTGGCTCAACAGCCGCCACCCGCCACGCCCCCCGAGCGCGGCGACTCGCGGGACCCGAGCGCCCGCCTCGACGGCGAGCCGCGTGTCGGACGTCGACAGCACGGCGGCTTCAGGATTCGTGTGCTGCGCCGCGGCTGCCACCATCGAGGTGAGCCCGAGGACGAGCACCGCGGCTGACCTGTGGCGCATTCGCCGCGATCATCGCACAGACCCGGGCGCGGATGACCGAGCCCGGGGAACTGGAGTATCGTCCGATGCGGAACTTGCTTACGGAACATCCGGTGCCGCGCGGCCATCCAACGATCTGGGCCGGCAGGCGTGGAGGTGCATATGAATAGTGGAAAGGTTACGGCTGCCCGACGGAATGCGCCCTTCACGGCGGTGCTCCTGGGGGTATCTCTGTGCGCCGGGGCCGGTTCGGCGCTGGCTGCCGAAACTGCCGGGGATGCGGCGGCCGTGTGGGTGCCGAAAGAGGTCAACTTCGTGTACGTGGGATTTACCACCAAGTACACCTGCGACGGATTGCAGGCCAGGGTGCGACGCATCCTGCTTGAGCTCGGCGCGCGTGATGACCTCAAAGTGACGCCCCTCGGCTGCATGCGAGTCAACGCGCCCGAGACCAGTCCTGGTGTCCGCATTGTCATGCACGTGCTGCAGCCGGCGAGCGGAGCAGCCGGGCAGAGCGTGGCGGCACGCTGGAAGAGCGTCGACGTGCTGGCTGACCGCACTGTCCTCGACGCCGCGCTCGACTGTGAGCTCATCTCGCAGCTCAACCGGGATGTGCTGCCGCTGTTTGCGGCCCGGCACGTCGACTACAGCGCCACCTGCGCGGCGAATAAGGCGGTGATCGGCGGCACGCGGCTGAAGGCGGACGTGCTGGTCAGCGATCAGGACGCGGTGCCGAAGAGCGCGGCCCGATAGCGCGCGCCGCAAGTTCCGCCACCGCCTCTCGCGCATGCGCCTGACTCGCACCGTCGGCGCCCTCACGCAAGGACTGCTCGGTGCGGGGGTGCTCGCGCTCCTGTGCGGGGCGGTGACGCCGCCGGGTAGCACGGTCGTCGCGGGCAACGCGCGCTTTTCGTTCCTCACCGCGTCGCTCCTGCGGATGGAGTATTCCCCGTCCGGCAGCTTCGTCGATGCACCGAGCGCGGTGGTGCAGAAGCGCGACTGGCCCGCCGTGGCCGTGGAGCAACGCGAGCAGGATGGCTGGCTTATTGCCAGCAGCGCGGCGCTGACCGTGCGCTACCGCCTGAACTCCGGCGTCCTCACGGCCGCCAATCTCGCGGTGAGCTGGAAGGATGCCGCCGGCGCGCAGCACCAGTGGCATCCGGGCGACGTCGATGCCGGCAACCTGGGTGGCCTCAACTACTCGCTCGACAACATTGCGAAAGCGAATCTCCCGCAGGGCCAGATGGACCTCGGCAGCCCCGTGGATGACTCCATCCCCGGCATCGACCTCACGCTGCCGAAGGCACAGCCGGGGCTCCTGAGCCGCAGCGGCTACGCGTTCATCGACGACAGCCAGACTCCGGTGATGAACGCGCAGCGCACCTGGATCGAGCCGCGCGCCNNGGTGAGGACTGGTATCTGTTCGCGTACGGCCGCGACTATCGGCAGGTCTTAAGCGAATATGCGCAGCTGTGCGGCCCCATTCCCATGGTGCCGCGCTTCGTGCTGGGCCCCTGGATCACCGATTTCAACTTCGAGTACTTCCCGGGCTCCGCCGAGGCCGCGCGACCGGACTTCCAGCGCTACAACCAGCAGTACCTGATGGACGAGGTGACGCGCATGCGCCGCGCGCACATCCCCTTCGACACGCTGGTGCTGGATTTCGCGTGGCACAACTACGGCTGGGACGGTGGTTACGACTGGAGTCCGCTGTTTCCGCACCCGCAGGAGCTGATGCACTGGCTGCACCAGCAGGGCGTGAAGCTCAGCCTCAACGACCACCCGGGATACATCAACACCGGCGAAAGCATCCTCTCCTTCAGCGACAGCCACGCGCCGGCGGTGCTGGCCGCGCTCGGGCGCGAGCCGCCGCGCAAACCAGGCTTCGACCTGGACCTGTCCGGGCAGTGGCGCTTTGCCACCGATCGGCACGGGCCCTGGCAGAGCGTACGCGTCGGGCTGCCGTGGCAGGAGCAGGGGCACCCGGACTATGCGGGCACGGGCTGGTACCGCGCGCGCGTGCACCTGCCGTCGCAGCTTCCCGCGGCGCTCTACCTGTACTTAGGCGAGGTCGAGAAGAGCTACCAGATTTTCGTGAACGGCAAGGAGGCCACGCACAGCCAGATTCATTGGCCGCAGCGGCTCACCTACACCGACATCACGCCTTTCATCGTGCCGGGCGGGGACAACGAGATCGTGCTGCGCGTCGAGCCCGAAGCGCAGCAGCCGGGCGAGCAGCGCGGCGGTATCGTGCTCGGGCCCACGGCGATCCGCGACGTGAAGCCTCCCGAGCGGATCTCCTTCGATCTGTCGAACCAGAAGCAAGCCGATGTCTTCATGCATTACCTGCACGGGCCGCTGATGCGAGAGGGCGTGGACGTGTGGTGGGTGGACGGGGGCAGCGGCTCGGTCGATATGCCGGGGCTCAACAAACAGCTGTGGACCAACAGGGTTTTCTACGACTACAGCCAGCAAGACAGCGGCAAGCGCGCGTTCATCCTCGGGCGCTACGGTGACTGGGGCAGCGAGCGCTATCCCGGGTTCTTCACCGGCGATGCCTATTCGGAGTGGCCGGTGCTCGCCTACGAGGTGGCATTCTCCGCCCGCGGCGGCAACGTGCTCATTCCCTACATCAGCCACGACATCGGTGGGTTCCACGGCAAGACGATCGACTTCGATCTGTACGCGCGCTGGATCGAGTTCGGCACCTTCAGCGCCATCCTGCGCATGCACAGCGCGCACGAGAACCCGCGTGAGGGCAACCTGCGCATGCCCTGGATGTACGGCGCGCAGGGCCTGGCGCTGATGAAGAAGTACTTCACGCTGCGCACGCAGCTGATCCCGTACCTTTATACGTACACGTGGCTCGCGCACACCACCTCGGTGCCGCTGCTGCGGCCGCTGTATCTTGAATATCCCGAGCTCGAGGAGGCCTACCGCCACTCACACGAGTACTTCCTGGGAGAGGCCATGCTGGTGGCGCCGGTGCTCGCCCCGGGCGAGGAGCACACGGTGTACCTGCCGCCGGGCGAGTGGCGCGACTTCTTCAGCGGCAAGGCCTACTCGGGCGGCCGCACCTTCAGCGCCCACTACGCGCTCGATGCGACGCCGGTGTTCGTGCGCGCCGGCGCGATCATCCCCGAGCAGCCGGTGAGCGAGTACTCGGACGCAAAGCCGCTCGATTCCCTGGTCTTAAACGTGTACGGGTCTGGCGCTGGCACCTTCGAGCTCTACGAGGACGATGGCAGCTCGCTCGACTACGAGCGCGAACGCTCGCGCACGCCGATGACGCACAGCGTCGCGAGCGATGGGGTCGAGAGCCTCACCCTGGCGCCGACGCAGGGGAGTTACCGCGGACAACCGCAGGCACGCTCCTACGAGGTGCGCCTCTACTCCAGCAGCCGCCCTCGCTCGGTGACAGTCAACGGCCGGCCCGTGACGGGGTGGCGATGGGATGCGGCGCGCGCCATGGCGGTGATCGAAGTGCCGCGGCAGCCGATCAGCGAAGCACTGCACCTGCAGTGGCGCTGACCGTGTCGTGGGGGCTGACGCTCAGCCCAGTGTCAGGTACGTGGAGTACGGCTCCTCGTTGATCGCAACGAACGGCAGGAAGGTAAGCGGCGCCGGGCCGACCTGCGCCTCCCAGCGGGTGGGCGCCACCTGTCTTGCTAAGAGGAGCTCGGCACGTTGTGGCGGCGCTCGCTCGCCCGCGCCGTCGATCGCAAAGAGCACCAGTGGGCCACTCATGAGGGCCATCACCTGGCTGTGGCGCGAGTCGAGCGGCTCGAGGCGCAAGCGCCTGGGCAGCTCGAGGTCGATGCGATCGCCGTCGTGCCAGGCACGGCTGATGGCGGCGAAGCGCCCGGGCTCGACCGCGCCGCTCCAGCGTTCACCGTTCACCTCGATGCGTGCGCTGGCCGCCCACTCGGGAATCCGCAGGCGCACGACGAACTGCGTCGGCCGGGACGCTCCGACGTGGATCGACATCGTGTCCGCGAACGGGTAGTCACCGCTTTGCTCGAGTGAGCAGCGCGCGCCGCCCTGGACCCAGCGCACGCTCGAGGGCAGGTAGAGATTCACGTACACACCGTGCGCGTCGCGCAGCCAGGCGTTGATGCCGTAGTCGGCCGCAACCTGCGGCAGCGTGCCCGAGCAGCACGGGAAGCGGTGGTTCGAGTAGACCTTGCGGCCCGAGACGTTGTAGTCCGAGTAATAGAACGCGCGCCCGTCCGCGCGCAGCGGCCTGGCTCCGAGCACCGTGTTGTACATGACGCGCTCCATGCTGTCGCCGTAACGCGAGTCGCGGGTGACCCGCAGCAGGTAGCGGGTGAGCTTGAAGTGCGCGTAGGCGCCGCAGGGAGTCTCGAAGCTGTTGTGGGTAGCCGTGAGGCTCGCAGCGAGCGTCTCAGCGCCCGACGCGACCAGTTTCTCATCCGGTCCCCAGCCGCCCGTGGCGTAGCTCTGCGCGGTGAGCATCCCGAAGGCGTTGCGCGCGGCCCGCAGGTGCTTGTCACTGCCGAGGGTGAGATACGCCTGCATCGCGGAGCTTAAGGAATTGACATAGCTGTAGGCGTGCTTGCCGGCGAGCACGTTCTCGCCTCGCGCGAGGGCATCGAACCACGTCGCATCGTCGAGATAGCGGACGGCGAGATCGCGATACCGCCGCCCGGCGCCGCGCTGATAGGCGAGAAACAAGTTCTCCGGATTGGTGTACGACTCGTCCCAGCGATAGGACTGGTCCTTGCCGGGTCGCCAGGGGAGCTCGCGGTCGATGGCATGCGGAGGCAGATGGGGCAGGGCGGCGCTCGTCGTGCGCTCGAGAATGCCGAAGGCCTGCGGGTCGTTCGCGAGCTGATGCGAGTCGATGAGCCCGAGCACCAGCTTGTCGTAGCAGTAGGCCGGGAAGCGGTTCTTGTCGTAGAACCCGCCACCGATCGTGGCGCCATACAGACGATTGAGACGCAGCACCTTATCGCGCGTCGCCTGGGAGCCGGTGATCGCGTGATAGCGCGCGAGCGCCGAGACCCACTGGCCGAAGGTGGCGCCGGGGGCAAAGCCCGCATCATCCTTGTGCCAGTCGTAGTCCGGATCGTAGTTGTACCAGCCGCCGAGGTCTGCCCCAGGGGCCGTCTGTCCTGCCATCTGCCGAAAGGGCTTGAGGAGACTGTCCTCGTCGAGATTCATCAGCACGTCGTGCGTGTTCTCGAGCTGTGCGCTGTGCAGCGCGCTCGTGATGCTGACGTCACCGTAGCCGAATTCAGCGAGCGTAGGCGCGGCCGCATCACGCGGCACAGCCGCACTCAGGCCGCACGGCAAGCGCCCCACCAGCGCTGCGGCGCTCGCCGAGAGGCTCACGAAGTCGCGGCGCGTGATTCTCATGAGGCTCATGCTCGCGCGAGCTGCACAGGCTAAGCAAGTCATTACCGCGCACCGAAGCGCGTTACTGGGGCGGCCCGGCTTCGGCATTTGGCGGCTCGTCAGGTATATTCCGCGCTCCATCAAGAGCTGCCCCGAGGGTTGGCCGTCCGTGAAGTCAGTGACCGTGTTGCGATCTGCCTCGGTCATGCTCATCGGCTCGACGTGGCTCGGGGCGGGGACGGCAGGACCCGCAGCGCCCTCGCCACAGCCGCAGCTCGACTTTCAGGTCCAGGAAGGCCTCAACCTCAATCGTCTCTTTCGTGAAGGGCCGGTCGCGGCGCATCTGCTGCTGCGCGCGGGCGCGCAGCCTCGGATCCTCATCGCCTTTCCGGCGGGTAACAGTGGCGTGGGCGTCTGGTTCGAGCAGCGCTCGGGCGCGCGTAGCTGGACGCTCAAGGGCGCGCCGCGCGCGGTGCGTGAAGCCGACAGTCACGGGCGCGCGCTGTACGGGATCGCGGCGGAGGCCAGCCTCGATGCCCCGGTGCTCAGGATCCACGAGGCGGTGCTCTCGAGCATCCGCGTGCTGCGCGACTACCAGCAGCACCGCCCGGTGCCGCCCGGGGTTGCGGCGAGGTCGATCATTACCGGTCGGACGATCCGCTGGGCGCGCGACCGGCTCGACGGCGCGGCCGGCTACCGGCTGACTCTGGAAGTCACCGACGGGCAGCTGCGCGAGGGCGAGATCCGCGCCGGCCCCGACGGCCGGATCGGCCTCACGATCACGGCGCTCACCGGCGAGACGCCGCTCACGCCGCTCTTCGGCGCGGACCTCCTGAGCGCTGCGGCGGGGTCGGACTCCGGGGCCCGCGACACGCTGACCTTCCTTGCGTATCGCGAGAAGCTCCTCGCCGGCTCCTGGCGCTTCGACACCTACTTCGGCCGCGACACGCTCATGAGTGTGCGGCTCCTGATGCCGGCCTTGAGTCCGACTGCGATCGAGGCGGCGCTCTCCTCGGTGCTGGCGCGCCTCTCACCGACGGGCGAGGTGGCGCACGAGGAGGACATCGGTGAGCAGGCAGTGCTCGATCACCTCAAGCGCGACGGCTCGCGCTCGGCAGCTCCGGTGTACGACTACAAGATGATCGACAGCGACTATCTCCTGGCGCCGGTCGTGAGTGCGTGGCTGCTGCGCGATCCTCGCGGGCGGCCCGCGGCGAGCAGCTTTCTCGCGGCCTCCGTCGAGGGTCCGGACGGGCGGAGCACGAGCCGCGGTGCGGCATTGCTCATGAATCTGCGCCTCGTGCTCAAGAGCGCATCAGCGTTTGCCGCCGACCCGGTTGCCTCGCATCTCATCGGCCTCAAGTCCGGGTACACCGTTGGTGAATGGCGCGACAGCGAGACCGGCATCGGAGGCGGTCGCTATCCCTATGACGTCAACGCCGTGCTCGTGCCGGCGGCGGTCAAAGCCGCGGCCGAGCTGGACGCCAGCGGCCTTCTGACCCCCTACCTCGGGGCCGACGATCGTGCGCGCTTCGCCCGTGCGGCGCGCATGGCGGAGGTGTGGCGCACGATGGCGCCGCAGCCCTTCGATATCGTCATCCCGCACCAACAGGCGAGTAACGCCGTCGAGCACTACGCCGCCGCGCAGGGCATTCCCCCGGGTCCCGCGCTCGCGGCGCTCGGGCCGGGCGAGCTGCGCTTTCATGCGATCGCGCTCGATGCCGCAGGCAAGCCGATTCCGGTCATGAATTCGGACGAGGGATTTGCGCTGCTGTTCGCCGAGCCTGCACCGCAATCCCTTGACCGCGCCGTCACTGCGCTGATGCGCCCGTTTCCGGCGGGCCTCATGACCCAAGTCGGCATGGTGGTCGCAAATCCCGCGTACTGTGCGCCCGCGCTCCAGGGCCACTTCAGCCGCAACGCCTACCACGGCACCGTTGTCTGGTCGTGGCAGCAGGCGCTCTTCGCCGCCGGGCTTGCGCGGCAGCTCGAACGCCACGATCTCCCGCCCGCAGTGCGCGAGCACCTCGTGAAGGCGCAGCAGCTGTTGTGGTCGGCGATCGAGGCAACGCGGTCGATGAACAATTCGGAACTGTGGTCGTGGTCGTTCGCCGACGGCCGTTACCGCGTCGCGCCCTTCGGCGCGGCTGCCGCGGACGCCGATGAGTCGAACGCGGCGCAGCTGTGGAGCACCGTGTACCTGGCCGTGAGGCCGCCCCAGGAGGTAGTGCCATGAACAGCATTCGATATGCGCCCTCCGTGTTGTTTGCCCTGTGGCTCTTGGCGGCGGGGGACGCGCGGGCCGAGACCGACCCGAGCTTTCTCCTCAGCGCGGAAGCTGCCGATCTGCCGGCATACTTCCCGGCCTATCTCGCCAACGGCTACATCTCGACGCTGAGCGCGCCGCGCGGTACCGAAGCGACGCACAGCTACCTGGTGGGGTTCATGGACTACGCCGCGGGCGACATTTCCCGGCCCGCGGCAGTCCCGGGCTGGACCGGGATCGACTTCAGTCCCACACCGCCCGGACCGGGACAGGTGTGGCTCAACCGCGCAGCGCTCAGCCCCCGGCATTTCAGCGACTACCACCAGACCCTCGATCTGCACGAGGGGACGCTCACGACCCGCTACACGTATCTTGATCGCGGCCGGGAGACCGGCGTCGAGGTCACCACCCTGGTGAGCGAGGCTTCGCCGCATATCGCGGCGACGCAATTCAGGATCACGCCGGCGTACGACGGCATCGTGGAGCTGTCGTTCCCGCTGATCCTCTGGGCCGAGCACGCGCCGCGCTTCCCGCTCGGGCAGATGACTGGTCCGGAGATGGAGGAGGCCGTCGCGGCAAACGACCTGACACTCGACGCGCAGCCGCCCGCGACAGCTGACCGCGCGGCGATCTGGTATCCGGGCTACACGCAGGTGCTCACGAGCGACGGCGACAGCGGCTCTCTCACACTGTGGCTCGACGGTAAGGCCGAGCAGGGTCTGTCGATGGCGATGGCGGCAGCGGTCGCCCTGCCCGAGGGGGTGGGCGCCGACGCCGTGACGGTGCACCGCGATCGGTATCGGCTCTCGCTCGAGGTCAGCATCAAGGTGGAGCGCGGCAAGTCCTACGCCTTCACCAAGTACGTCGCCCTGTCGCGCAGCGGCTGGGGCGGCAATGCCACCGAGGATCTCGCGCTGGCGCGCGCGGCGCGCGATGGCGGCTTCGAGCGCCTGCTGAGCGAGCAGCGCGCTGCCTGGCAGACGCTGTGGCAGTCGGACATCCTCATCGAGGGCGATACCAAGGCCCAGCAGCTCGCCCACTCCGAGCTCTACTACCTGATGGCGAGCTCGGCGCCCGATACCTCGTGGGGACTCGGCCCGTGCGGCCTGACCACCTGCTACTCGGGTCACGCCTTCTGGGACAGCGATACCTGGATGTTTCCGGCGCTGTTGCTGCTGCATCCCGAGCGCGCCAAGTCCTTTGTCGCATTCCGCGATCGCACCCTCGAGGCTGCGCAGCAGCGCGCCCGCCAGCACGGGTTCCAGGGCGCCATGTACCCGTGGGAGTCGGATCCGGAGAACGGCAGCGACCAGACGCCCCACTCGGCCGTGGTGCTTGCGGATACCGAGATTCACGTCACTGCCGACGTCGCGATCGCGCAGTGGCAGTACTACCAGGCCACGCGCGATCGTGACTGGCTGCGCGAGCACGCGTGGCCGGTGCTGCGCGAGGTCGCGCGCTTCTGGGCGAGCCGCGCCACCTATGACGCCAGCGCACACCACTACGACATCGCGCACCTGACCTCGGTGGCGGAGTCGTACAACGACATCAAGAATGACACGTTCACCAACGTTTCGGCCGNNAAGCAGCTCTACATACCGATGACGCCGGGTGGGGAGCATCACCTCGCCTTTGACCCGAGCGTGCCGGTGCGCAACGCCGCTGATTTCGGCGGCGGCCCGCTCTCGCTCCTGTTCCTGCCCTCGCTCGATCTGCAGATGAGCCCGAAGCTGCGCAGCGGCGACTACGACTATGGCATCCGGCCGGCGCCGGTCGCGCGTGTGAGCGGTGGCAGCATGAACACGGTGGCGCGTCTCACCGCGGCGGACGAGTTGGGCAGTGCTGCGGATGCCGCCACCTGGTTCGCCGGTAATCTCAGCGGTGGCACCTTCAAGCCGCCCTTCAACGTGCGCACCGAGACGGCCGACAACAACGTCGGATACTTCATGACGGGCTCCGGGGGATTCATCCAGAGTCTGATCTACGGCTTCACGGGGCTGCGCATCCGCGAGCAGGGGTTGGTGGATGCGTATCCGCCGGTGCTCCCGGACGGCTGGAAGTCCTTGACGCTGCGCAACGTCATCTTTCGCGGCCAGCGCATGGACATCCGCGTGGCGCGCGATGCGACCGGCGTCGCGCGGCTCACCCGTGAGCTGCGCTGAGGCGTTAGTGACCCCGGCGGCCGCGGCGCGCTCGCGCCGCTTGCTCAGTGATCGAGCAGACTCTCGGGCGTCGGGACGTTCTTGAGCTGCGGTTCCCGGTCGAGTACCGCGGCACCGCGCGGGTCGCGTAAGGTCGGTGGTATACCCGTGGTGTCGATGTACCAGTTGGTGAGGCGCGTCTGCAGCTGCCCCTGCAGCTCGCGCATCGCGGCGTCACCGTAGAGATTGTTCTCCTGACGCGGATCCTGCCGGCAGTCATACAGCTCGCTCTGATCGTTGGGACGCGCGATGTACTTGTAGCGCGCGGTGCGCACCGCCGCGCAGCGCGTGATCGTGTCGGGATGCTCGTTCTGCAGCCGGGTCTTGGGGCCGTAGAGTCCTTCGATGACCGGCTCGAAGGCCTGCGGCTCGTAGGCGTTGTAGCCGCCCTCGGTGAAGGCCGCGCGCTCGGCATCGCCGGCGGCACCGTGCAGCTGCGGCAGCAGGCTGCGCGCAAAGTGCGTGTGCGTGGCGCGGGTACCGGCCAGCTCGAGGCAGGTCGGCATGAGGTCGTAGAGCTCGATCAGCTCGCGCACGACGTGACCGCGGGCGCCGCCCGGCACGCGCGCGATGAGCGGCACATGCGTCAGGCAGTCCTCGAGTCCGCTCGGCCATTTTTCCACGAGTCCGTAGTCGCCGGTGTAATCACCGTGATCCGAGCACAAGAGCAGCGCCGTGTCGCGGTCGCGACCGGTGCGTTCCAGGGCAGCGAGCAGCTCGCCTAGCAGCCAGTCGCTGTAGCTGACCTTGGCGTAGTACACCGCGCGCAGCCTGCGCAGCTGCGCCTCCGACACCTCCTCCAGGCCGCAGTACGCGCGCAGCGCCGCATGGAAGCGCGGGCGTCGCGGCAGGTTCGGCGGCACGGGCGCGGGGATTTCCGCGCGCAGGTACAGGTCGTAGAAGTCAGCGCAGATGGTATACGGCGGGTGCGGCTCGAACAGCGCGAGGAAGATGCAGAACGGACGCTCGCTCTCGCGCCGCTCGAGCACGCTGATGGCGAGCTCGAGCGCGGCGTAATCGCCCGTGCCGCGGCGCTCGCCGGTGGGCGGCAGCAGCATGGTGGTGGGATACTGCGGCTTGCTGATGGCGGCGAATTCATCGGCCGGGCCGCGCGGGTCGCGCCACTGCGTGACGCTGTCGGCGAAGGTCGCGGGCGCCAACACGTCGTTCTTGCCGTACAGAAACACGTCGTAGCCCGCCTGCCGCAGGTAGCGGAACATGTTGGGCTCGTCGGGCTTCAGGAAGTCGTACAGGCTGCGGTGCCCGCGCACGCTGGTCGGCCAACCGGTGAGCAGGCTGCAGCGCGAGGCACCGCACACCGGGAACTGCACGTGGCAGCTCTCGAAGCGCGTGCCGCTCTGCGCCAGGGTGTCGAAGTGCGGCGTGCGCACGATCGGGTTGCCGTAGCAGCCGAGCGCATCCGCGCGCAGCTCGTCCGGCACGAACACGATGAGGTTCGGTGCGCGCGCGCCGTCCGGGCGCCCGGGTGGAGGCGCTTCCTGCGCACTCGAGCGCCCGCGGCTCAGTGCAGCGGGCAGCAGGCCGGACGCCGCCACACGCAGCAGCTCGCGCCTGCTCCACCTGCCGTGCCGGAAGCTCACGATCGTTCTCCTTAATCACGGCGCGCGTTCAGCGCGCGAGCACTTGCTCCAGCTTGTCGGCCGCGTCGCGGCCAAATCGACGGGTCACGGCGCGCAGCAGATCAACGTCTAGCGGGCCTTGCGCGCTATCAAGCGCGGACTGCGCATCCAGGATATCTTGCGGGTCGCCCGCGAAGCACTTCATGGCAATGAAATCCTCGCGGCCGATGATGCGCAGGTCAACATCCATGAACGCAACGTTCACAGTTCGGGAGCTGGCCGCAGGATCCATGCCGCGCAGGCCGCCCAGAAGATCGACACGATTGTTATAACCGTCGTGCACGACGAGCATCGCGGGAATTGGGTCGTCCGCGTCTCCGCGACGCAATTCGGTGCGCAAGCCCGCACGATCAAACAGTGTGCGCAGCCTGGTCAGGCGCTCCGGCGTCGTGAAGAGAAGCGCATGCACTTCGGTTGAACCCCGCACGACCCCGTGCGCGGAGAGCGCGAAGGCGCCTATTGAGGCGTAGCCGATGTTCTCCTGCTGCAGGATCTCAACTACATCAACAAACAGGAGTGCGGATTGCCCCGCTCGTTGGGTTCTCATGGATTTCGGGCACACATTTTAACCCTCTGAATGTCTCGAAGTGGCCGCGAGCCGCCTTCCGCGGGCCGGCGAGGAACGCTGCGAACACCCGGCACCACCCGGCTATGGGAGACGCGGCGGGTATCGCATAATGCACCCCACAGGGCGTGCGGCCGACAGAACCGACGAATGAGCATCTGAACACGACTCCCATCCCCGAAGTTGCCGGTTGCGACCACACCGCGGTCCGGCGCGAGGTGCTGTCGCGCGCCAGGCCAGTGGTGCTGCGGGGCTTGGTGAGCCACTGGCCCGCCGTCCATCGCGGACGCACGTCGGCGCAGGAAATCCTCGGTTATCTGCAGCGCTTCGACAACGGCTCGCCGGTCAATGCGATCCTGATCCCGCCCGAGGCGGGCGGCCGCCTCGGCTACAACGCCGCGATGAGCGGCTTCAACTTCGTGCGTAATCGGTTGCCGATTTCCGCCGTCTGCGAACAGGTGCTGCGCTACAGCGCGTTTGCACGGCCGCCGGCCGTAGCGGCGCAAGCGGCGCGAATCGACGAGTGCCTGCCCGGGTTCGCAGCGGAAAATACTCTGGCGCTGCTTGACAGCTCGGTGCAACCCCGGCTCTGGCTCGGCAATGCCATCACGACTCCGGCGCACGTGGATGAGACCCACAACATCGCTTGCGTGGTGAGCGGCCGGCGGCGCTTCACGCTGTTTCCGCCCGAGCAAATCGCCAATCTGTACGTCGGCCCGGTGGATTTCACACCAACCGGCGCGCCCATTGCGCTGCCCTCGGTGATCGAGCCGGACTTCGAACGCTTCCCGAGACTGCGCGAGGCGCTGCAGCAGGCACTGGTGGCCGAGCTCGAGCCTGGCGACGCGCTCTACATCCCCGCGCTCTGGTGGCATCAGGTCGAATCGCTGTCGAGCTGCAATGTCCTGGTCAATTATTGGTGGCACCCAATCGCCGGCGAGGCTGTCGGCGCGAGCCCCGTGTTCGACTGCCTGCTACATAGCATGCTGACCCTGCGGCGGCTGCCGCCGGAAGTGCGTGCCAGCTGGCACGCAGCCTTCGAGCACTACATCTTCGGACCGGACGCTCCAGTCAGCGGACACATCCCCCCTGAACGTCGCGGTGTGCTCGGCGAGATTACGCCGGAGCTTGCCAAACAGATCCGCACGCTGCTCCTTGCACGCCTCACGGACTAGGCACGAGCACCATGCCGACTCGTCCGTTCCTTGCGGCGCTGCTCTGCTTCTTGCCCGGCATAACGCTCGCCGATCCAGCGGCGCCGGCCATTCCGAATACCCCGGCCGGACGCGCATTAGCCTCGTGGCTGGAGGTCTTCAATAGCGGCGACAGCGCGCGCATGGACTCCTTCGACCAGACTCATGTGCCGTGGTTGTCTCACGACAAGGCGATGGGCTTATTTGCGCGCACCGGCGGCTTCGAGTTCGAGACCGTCGAAAAAAGCGATGGGCTGTGGATCATGTTCCGCGCCAGGGAGAAAGCGACCTCGAAGGAGGTGCTCGGCAGGCTGGTCGTCATGTCGGGCGACCCCGCGGACATTAACTGGCTGTCGTTCGAGGCCGTATCCCCGGGCGCCAAGGTGCAGGAAATCACGCTGGATGCGGCGGAGCGCGACCATGTGCTCGAAAGCGCAGCGAAGCTACTGGATGAGCGTTATGTTTTTCCGGACGTGGGAAAGAAACTGTCGGCCGCGCTCCGTAAGGCGGAGAAGCGCGCCACATACCAGGCGATAACCGACGGTCAGATTCTCGCCTGGAGGCTCAGCGATGACCTGTGGGCCATTGCCCACGACGGGCACCTCGGCGTGCATTTCACTAAGGAAGTCCTGCCCAACGACGAGCCCGGTCAGGGTCCTGACACCGATCCGGCGGCCCGCCAACGGCTCCTTGCCAGCAACTGCGGCTTCGAGAAGGCCGAGCATCTGGCTCCCAATATCGGTTACCTGAAGTTCAATGTGTTTGCCGATCCGCAGATCTGCGCGCCTACCGCGTCCGCAGCGATGAACTTTGTTGCCGACAGCGATGCTCTCATCCTTGACCTGCGTGACAACAAGGGTGGGGGCCCGATGGGCCAGTTCATCGCAAGCTATCTGTTCGCTGAGCCCACGCATCTGATGGATAACTACAACCGTCCGGATAACGCTACGGAGGAGGACTGGACGTTGCCGTACGTACCAGGCAGGAAATTTATCGGCAAGCCGGTCTTTATTCTCACATCGAAGCGGACGTTTTCGGCCGCAGAAGCCTTCTGCTACGCCCTTAAAACGCTAAAGCGGGCGACTCTGGTCGGGGAGACGACGGGAGGGGGAGCTCATCCGATAGAGCCGCACCGTATCGACGATCACTTCTCGATCATTGTGCCGACCGGACGTTCCATCAGCCCGATCACGAAAACGAACTGGGAGCGGGTGGGCGTTGAGCCCGACATCAAAGTAGCCGCTGCAGGCGCCCTGGATGAGGCGCTGAAGCGCGCGCGCGGTCCTTAACTTCTGGCGCCCGTCAGCCGCTCGGGGTGCAACACAATCGTCCAGGTCTTGCCGTTCTGATCGGTCACCTGGACCTCCGCGGACCCACCGTAGGGCGCACGTACCCGGGGCGATGCCGGCGACCAGGCGGTCGCGAGGGCATCTGGTATCTCGGCCGTGGTCGGCAGCGGTACATGCTGCACCTGTACACGGACCGTCACCGCGTCGGTACCGATCTCAACGGGCGTGATCTCTGCATGGACCACGCCGAATGGATTCGTGAGCGAGCAGACGAGGACCGCTGGTGAGCCGAGCTTCAATGCGACCAGTTCGGTCGGCCTTGTCTTTCCCTCACCGATGACGTCCGCGTAGACAAGCAGAGCGTTGCGGCCCGACAGATCCGCTTTCGATGGATCGGTGACGGGCGATTCGGCCGCCAGCCATACAAAGTTTGCTTCGGAGACCCATTGGCCGTGCTCCCCGCGGATGGTGGTGACCTGGACTTCATCAGTCCGTATTCCGGGGTATGCGCTTCAATGTTGAGCTTTATGTCCCGGCCGCTCATGACAACCCGACGTCCTGTTGTCAGGACCTTCCCTTCACGATCAAGCAGCACCCACGGGTCGGCCCGCGGCCACTCCTTGGGATAGGTATAAAGGTCCGGGAAATAATGCTCGGCAATCGCGCGGTTCACCGCCGGATCATCGTTTGCAGCGGCAGCGGCCGGTTGTTCGGGCGGCGCAGGTTGCGGCTCTGGTTCATTCGGCCGACGCGGCCGCGCGTAGATCACCCGCAGACTCTTTCCGTCGCGGTAGAAGTGTCCGGCGATGAGCTCGGTGGTACCGATCGGCCCGATGCGCTCGCGCGCGATACCCATCGCAACGAAGTGCTCCGGCGTCGACAGGGTTTTGGGCTCTACATCTGCGTCTTTCAGCACTTCCACCTTCGCGCGGTCAATGTCCCCGGCCTCGGTCATAAAGACGGTTAACAGACTGGAGCTCCTCACCACCCTGGCGCCGTCCTCATAGGTCGGCTCGAAGAGCGATGCGTAGCGCGCTTTCATCTTTGCGCGCACCGTCGCCACATCGCGGGAGGGATCCGCAGGCGGCCTGAGGTACCACCCGCGCACGTCGATGTGATTTCCAGCGGCCGGCCAGCCCAAGGCGAAGCCTACTCGGCACCCGAAGTTGAACGATGCGCCGCGCTCCGATGTATCTACATTGTAGACACGGCTGCGGTTTTGCCGTAACGTTTCAGCGTTGGTCTGGCCGGGAAAGGTGTTATGCGTGTGATCGTCAAGAAATGGGGCAACAGCGCGGCCGTGCGGATTCCGAGCGGTATCATGCAGGCCGCTCGTCTTAGTCTGGATGAGGCAGTTGACGTCCGCGAACAGGGCGGCCAAATCGTCATAAAGCCGATCAGAACGAGCAAAGTTAATTTGGCACAGCTGCTCGCAGGCATTACCCCGGAGAACCTACATGGCGGCGTGGACTTCGGTGATCCGGTTGGGAAGGAATCGCTTTAGTGACTGGTCGCTACGTACCAGAAGCAGGCGATATTGTGTGGTTGCGTTTCAGCCCACAAGCCGGTCATGAGCAGGCGGGGCACCGACCGGCGCTGGTCATCAGTCCCGCCGCCTATAACGGCAGAACCAGCCTGATGCTTTGCTGCCCAGTGACAACCCAGGTGAAAGGCTATCCGTTCGAGGTGACTTTGGCCGGCAGCCGTCCTGGGGCGGTCCTTGCCGATCAGGTTAAGAGCCTTGATTGGGTGGAGCGCAAGGCGAAGTACAAAGGCAGGGCAAAACCTGCCGAACTGAGCAGCGTACGAGCGAGAATCATCGCTCTGGTCGGGAGCTGAGCGGGCTTAATCACCAACTTCGGAAACGGTCGCGCCTCGCTCTAACGGGACCTCTTCGCGACGCACAGTCCGTCCATCAAAAGGCGCCACACCTGGTTGTAGGTCGCATCGATCGACGGGTCGGTCCACTCGGCGGCATGGGCCGGGTGGTGGAACCGGGACGTGGCGAACAGTACCGCCCGAGCGGCGGCCGCGGGGTCGACGCTGCGCAGCGTGCCTTCCTTCACGCCCGCGCGGATGATCTTCGCGGTGAGGGCGACCAACTCCTCGACGTGCGCGGCGGCGACGGACTTCGCATCGGTCGCCAGCGTCCGATAGGCGGCGAACAGCTCCGGGTCCTCGGCGGCCCGCCGGCATTTGATGGCGATCAGGGTGTCGAACAACCGCCGCAACTGCCGCCGGGCCGGTTCCGGCCGGGCGGCGATGGCGCGCAGCGGCGCCATGGTCGCCTCCACCCACCGGCCGACGACCAGGTCCCGCAGTGCGGACTTGTCCGCCACGTGCCGATAGACGGCCGCGTGACTTACGCCGAGCGCCCGGGCCACGTCCACCACCGTCGCCTTGTCCGGTCCGAAGCGGCGGACCACGTCCTCGGCCGCGGCCAGGATCCGATCCCGGGTGAGTGGGGCGTCAGCGGGTGCCATCATCAGTGCTGCGGCGCCGGCGCGGCTGTGGCGGGGATTCCATCCAACTCCGCCAGGACCTGCGGCGACAGCGTTAACTGAGCGGCAGCCAGATTCTCGCGCAGGTGCGCGACCGATGATGTGCCGGGGATCAGGAGGATGTTAGGCGAGCGGTGCAGCAGCCACGCGAGCGCGACCTGCAGCGGCGTGG
>PMHN01000207.1 GCA_003156695.1 Gammaproteobacteria bacterium | reverse complement strand
GAACGCGCCTTCCGTGAACTTCTGGATGTTGCCCTTGTGAACCAGCGTCAGGCTCTTGCGACGGTTGGCGACGCAATACTGGATTGCCGAGCGGATGAGACGCTCGGAGCCGTCCTTCGACACGGGCTTGATGCCAATGCCGGAACTCTCGGGGAAGCGGATCTTGGCGTAGGCCTTCGGGAAGGCCTGTCGGAACAACTCGAGAAATTTCTGGTTGTCCGGGGTTCCGGCTTCGAATTCGATGCCGGCATAGATGTCCTCGGTGTTCTCGCGGAAGATCACCATGTCGACCTTCTCCGGATGCTTCACCGGCGAGGGCACGCCCTTGAACCAGCGCACCGGGCGCAGGCACACGTACAGGTCCAGCATCTGCCGCAACGCGACGTTGAGCGAGCGGATGCCGCCGCCGACCGGGGTGGTGAGCGGTCCCTTGATGGACACCAGATACTCGCGGCACGCCGCCACCGTTTCTTCCGGCAGCCAGGTGTTGAACAGCTTGTTGGATTTTTCCCCGGCGTACACTTCCAGCCAGTGGATGCGACGCTTGCCGCCGTAGGCGCGCTCGACCGCGGCGTCCATCACCCGCACGCTGGCGCGCCAGATGTCAGGCCCGGTGCCGTCTCCCTCGATGAACGGCACGATCGGATTCACCGGCACACTCAGTTTGCCGTTGGATATGGTGATCTTCGCGCCCTGTGCGGGAGGTGTGACCTTGAGGGAAGGGGCCGCGGACATGGGGTGCTCTCCTGAGGATTGGCGGTAAGCGCCTCGAGTGCGCTGCCGCGCGGGGAATGCTAGCACAGCGCCCGCGACCCTCGACGCCACCGACCTTTAGGATAGACTGCCGCACGGTCAATGCGGGGGCGGGAAAAGAGCGCATGTCCGGCGCCACGAATCATGTCCGGCACCATGAATAAACAGTCAATTCTGCGGCAGCTGCTCGCCGTACGGCCCATCGATCCGGTCGGGTCGGCGGACAAGAGCCGCTTGAAGCAGGTCTTAAGCGCACCGGCGCTCGTCGCGATTGGTCTGGGCGCCACCATCGGCTCGGGTATTTTTGTGCTCACCGGCACGGTCGCGGCCCTGCATGCGGGACCTGCGATCACGCTGTCGCTTTTGATCGCCGCGATCGGCGGCGGACTCGCCGCGCTGTGTTACTCGGAATTTGCGGCCTTTCTGCCCGTGCCCGGCAGCGCCTACAGTTACACCTACGCGACGCTTGGTGAGGCGATAGCCTGGTTCATCGGCTGGAACCTGCTGCTCGAATACGCGATTTCCGCTTCGGCGGTGGCGGTGAGCTGGTCGGCGTACGTGGTGAGTCTCCTGGGGGATGCCCACATCCATCTGCCGGCGGCGCTGGTCAATGCGCCGCTCGGGCTCGACGCGCACGACCACGTCATCGCTACCGGCGCCTACGTCAACGTGCCGGCCGTACTCATCATCGCCGCCATGACCTGGCTGCTGTACGTGGGCGTGCGCTGGTCCGCCGGCGCCAACACCATCATGGTATCCCTCAAGGTCGGGATCATTGTCATCGTCGTCGTCGCGGGTCTTGCCTACGTAGACACCTCCAACTGGAGGCCGTACGTGCCTCCCAACACCGGGACTTTCGGCCACTTCGGCTTGAGCGGCGTGATCCAGGGTGCGGCCATTATCTTTTTCTCCTATGTCGGCTTCGACACCGCTTCGACCACCGCGCTCGAGGCGCGCAACCCGCAGCGTGATCTGCCGATCGGGATCATCGGCGCGCTCCTGATCTCCGCGGTGTTGTATGTCGCGATGTCCTCGATCATGACCGGCATGGTGCCGTACCAGAAGCTCGACTCCGACGCGCCGGTCGCGGTGGTGCTCGACGCCCACCCGCAGCTCGCGTGGCTCTCATGGTTCGTCAAGGTGGGCGTCATCGCGGGCATGACCTCCGTCATTCTCACTTCACTCCTGGGCCAGCCGCGCATTCTCCTGTCGATGGCGGACGATGGCCTGTTACCCAAAGCGATGAGCCGGTGTCATCCGCGCTACAAGACCCCGCACGTATCCACCGTGATTACCGGCGTCTTTGCGGCGCTGATCGCGGCGGTTTTCCCGCTGGATATACTCGCCGACCTCATCTCCATCGGCATCCTGCTGGCGTTCGCCGTGGTGTGTCTGGGCGTGCTGGTGCTGCGCAAGACGCGCCCGGACGCGTACCGCCCATTTCGCGTGCCGTGGGCGCCGTTCACCTGCGTGCTGGGCGCGGTGTGGTGCCTCGGCATGACGCTGTTCCTATCCAACGGCACCTGGATCCGGCTGGTGCTCTGGACCGCCCTCGGCATGTCCATCTACGCCTTCTACGGGTTCCGGCACAGCCACCTGCGGCAATGACGCGCGCGCTTGCGAGCACGCCCGCTGCGGATGGCTTCCGCATGCCGGGTGAATTCGAGCCGCACGCCGGGTGCTGGATGCTGTGGCCCGAGCGGCCGGACAACTGGCGCGCGGCGGCGCGCCCGGCGCAACTCGCCTTCGCGCAGGTGGCGCGCAGCATCGCGCGCTTTGAGCCAGTGACGGTCGGCGTCTCCGCAGTCAACTTCAGTAGTGCGCGCGCGCTCCTTGCTGAGAACGTGCGGCTGGTAGCGCTGGCGCACGATGACTGCTGGATGCGCGATGTGGGACCCACGTGCGTCGTGAACGACCGCGGCAGCGTGCGCGGCGTTGACTGGCATTTCAACGCCTGGGGCGGGCTTGACGGCGGGCTGTATTTTCCGTGGGACCAGGACGAGCTGGTGGCGCGCAAGGTGCTCCAGATCGAGGGCCTCGCGCATTACCGTGCGCCCATCATTAATGAAGGTGGCGCCATTCACGTCGATGGCCAGGGCACGGCGCTCGTGACCGAGGAGTGCCTGCTGAATCCGAACCGCAATCCGCGGCTTGGTCGTCGCGCAATCGAGCGGCGCCTGCGCGACTACCTCGGCGTCAGTCAGGTCATCTGGCTGGGGAAGGGCGTGTTCAACGACGAAACCGACGGCCACATCGACAACCTCGCGTGTTTCGTCCGTCCGGGGGTGGTGTGCCTCACCTGGTGCGACCAGCGCCGCGATCCGCAGTACGCGATCTCGCTCGATGCCTGGGAGCGACTGCGCGAGGCTCGCGATGCGCGCGGCCGGCGCCTCGAGGTCGTGCGGCTGCCGATGCCCGGTCCCTTGCGCATGCGTTTGCGCGAGGCGCGCGGGCTCGCCGCACGCGCGGGCGCCAAGGTGCGCGAGGCCGGCGAGCGCCTCGCCGCCAGCTACGTCAACTTCTACATCGCGAACCGCGGCGTGCTGATGCCGCTTCTCGACCCGCGCACCGACTCGCTTGCCGCGCGGCGTCTCAAGCGTCTGTTCCCGGGGCGCCGGGTGGTCGGTGTGCCGGCGCGGGAGATTCTCCTCGGCGGCGGCAACATCCACTGCATCACCCAGCAGATCCCGGCGCCGCGGGCGCTATAACAAGCGCTGGGCGGCGTCCAGCCACTCTTTTTGGGCGCGCCGATAGTGCGCCGGTGAGATGCGCGCCTGATCGAGCAACTCGCGCGCCACTTTCTGCGCCTCGGCCTTCCTGCCCTGGACCTGCAGCAGCTGTGCGTAGCGCACTGCCGCTTCGGCACCGGGATACGCGGGAGCGACCACGCTGTATTCCTCGAGGGCTTTGGCGGCGTTGCCTTCCGTCTCGAGCGCCCGCGCATACAGCAGGTGTCCCGCCGGTGAGCGGAAGTCGGGATTACTGGCAATGAGCTCATCGAGGGTCGTGCGCGCGGCGCGTGCGTCGCCTTTGCTGAACTGCGCCTGCGCCAGCCCCAGCATCAGGTTCGGGTCGTGCTCGTAGAGGCCGGTGAGAGCCTGGGTGTATTGGGCGATGGCCTCGTCGTAACGCTCATGCCGCACGAGTTCCTCGGCGTAGCGCTGGCGACTGGCGACGTTGCCGGCGACGCGCGTTTCACCCTCGTAGCGGCGCAGGTCGGCAGTCGGATCCATGGCTTTCTTGAAGCCGCGCGCAGTGCGCTGCGCGGTGCGGCTGCGGAACAGGTCCGGCAGGATCTCGACCGCGACGTACGCCAGCGGTCCGGCAAGCGGCAGCAGGATGAGTGCCCAGATCCACAGCTGGTTACGGCCGGTCTTGATCACGTGCACGATGAGGCCGGCCTGGATGAGAACCGAGAGGATCAGTAACAACATTCCTTACTCCGCGGACTTGCGCGCCGCTGCCGTCTCTGGCAGGGCAAAGGCCAAGACGTAATCCCCACGCGGGGTTCCAAGTGCAGCGTCGCCGCCGGCGCTGATGACCACGTACTGGTGATGCGTGGGTCCGGCACGGTACGTCATGGGTGTCGCCTGGCCACCGGCAGGCAGAGGGTACTTCCACAGTTCGCGTCCGGTCTCGATGTCGAAGGCACGCAGGAAGCTGTCGGTCGCGGCCGCGACGAACACCAGGTCGCCGGCGGTGGCAATCGGTCCGCCCATGTTGGGCATGCCGAAGTCGCGTGCCGGCAGCCACCACGGCGTCACACCGGTGCTGGAGCCGAGGGGTACCTGCCAGACAATGCGCTGGTGAGGCAGGTCCACACTCACCAGCGTACCCCACGGCGGCGCCGTGCATGGCAGGCCCCAGGGCGAGAGCAATGCCTCAGGCCGCACGGGGTACTGCGCGGGCGCGCTTGCAACCATGGGCAGCTGATTGACCGCCGCGATCACGCGCTGGCGCTGCTCATCGAACACCACGCCGCCCCAGTCAACACCGCCCAGGTACCCCGGCGACAGCACTGTGCCGCGCGGGTCGGGCGGGGTGAATATTCCTTCGTTGTGAAGCGCCGCGATGCGGCTGCGGCACGAACTGCGATCCCAGAAGGTGATGCCCCAGGCATCATCAGGCTGTAGCGCGCGCTGTGACACCAGCGCGGGCAGGGAAGAGAATGGCTGGGTCGGGGCGGCCGCTACGCCCGGCACGAGACTTGCGGGCACCGGTTTCTCGGTGATCGGGAAGAGCGGCTCGCCGTGCACCCGATCGAACACATACAACATGCCGGTCCTGGTTGCTTCGATCACCGCCGGCACCGGCACGCCATTCAACTCGACATCGCCGAGCACTGGCTGCGCCGCGAGGTCGAAGCCCCACAGATCCTGGTGTACCAGCTGCTGCGCCCACACCAGCCGCCCGCTGGTCGCCTCCACGGCCAGCAGTGAGTCGGCGAGGCGACCGGTGCCCGACCCCGCCGGCACCAGCACCAGCCCGTGCTCTACGTCCACCGACATCACGCCCCAGGCATTGAGGGCGCTGGCGGGCCGCGCCTGCCCATCAGGTGGCGGGTCGAAGGACCACAGCAACGCGCCGCTCATGGCGTCGTAACCGCGGACCATGCCGCGCCCGCCGGCCACGGCGCGCCGCTCACCGCTGGCGGAACCCACAATCACCACGTTGCGGAAGATCGCGGGCGGCGAGGTTACTCCCTGCGCGAGATCCACCTGGCCGCCGGTGCCAAAGTTCCTGCAGGGCTCACCGCTGTCGGCATCGAGGGCCAGGAGGCGTGCATCCAGGGTGCCGACGAACACGCGCCGCTTGCACGGGCCGGACGCCCCAAAAACGCTGCTTTCCCACACGCTTACACCACGCGCAGTGAGCTCGCCATACTGGCGGCCGCGATCAATGTGCGGATCGAAGCGCCACCGCAGGCGGCCGTTCTGCGGGTCCAGCGCGACCACCACGTTGGTTCCCGTCTCCAGGTACAGAAGACCGAACGCGAGCACCGGTGTGGCCTCGAAGGTCAGCTGGTCGGCGTGCGCGAGCCCCGACCCGAGCTCACCGGTGCGATAGCTCCAGGCCAGAGTGAGCTGCCTGACGTTGGTGCGCGTGATCTGGTCGAGGCTTGAAAAGCGCCGGCCAAACACATCACCCCCGTAGTAGCCCCAGTCACTGACCACCGGCGACTGCGCGGCCGCAGGCTGCGGGCCAAGCAGCGGCCACACCGCCAGCAGCCAGCCGAGGGCGGACAGCAAGCGTGCGATGACCTGCGAGACTTTCATGGGCTCATTATCCGTGATGGCCCCGACCGGCTGCGAGCCTTAACGCGTGTACGCGGGCATGCTGTATTCTTCACCCGTGAGTTCGACACGGGCGACGCCCCGCCCCGGGGTTTGGGGTTTACTTCTCGCACTTCAGTGGCTCGCGGCGCCCGTCGTCACCGATGCGCAAGCCGTGCCGGATGTCGGCGCGCCGTTGAACCTCTCCGCCGTGCCATTCTCACCGCCGCCGCATCGCCTGCGCGTGGGCTTGGTGCTGTCGGGCGGTGGCGCGCGCGGGGTCGCGCACGTCGGGGTGTTGAAGGTTCTCGAGCAGCTGCACGTGCCGATCGATGCCATCGCCGGCACGAGCATGGGCGCGGTCGTCGGCGGGTTGTACGCCAGCGGTCTTTCGGCGACCGAGATCGAGAAAGTCATGACCTCGCTCAACTGGCAGGACGCCTTTCGGGACCGTCCACCGCGCGAGGATCTGACGCTGCGCCGCAAGCAGGAGGACGAAAGCTTCCTGGTGAAATTTCCGCTGGGGCTGCGCGGCGGCAAGATCGTGCTGCCGAAGGGCCTGATCGAAGGCCAGCGGCTTAACCAGACGCTGCGGCAGCTGACGCTGCCGGTGGTACGCATCACCAACTTCGATGACCTGCCGACGCCATTCCGCGCGGTGGCGACCGATCTTGAGAGCGGCGAGTCGGTCGTGATGGGCTCCGGGGACCTTACCAGCGCGATGCGCGCGAGCGTTTCGGCGCCGGGAATCTTCGCGCCGGTCGAGCGGCAGGGACGGCTGCTGGTGGATGGGGGTATTGCCGACAACGTGCCGGTCGACATCGGGCGCGCCATGGGCGTGGACGTGCTGATCGTCGTGGACGTTGGCGCCCCGCTGCTGCCACGCGCCAAGCTCAACAGTGCGCCCGCAATCTCCAACCAGATGCTGGCGATCCTGATCCGCCGCAATGCCGAGCAGCAGCTGGCAACACTCACGGCGAAGGACATTCTCATCCAGCCGGCGCTTGGGGACACCTCCTCCTTTGACTTCGGCGTGGTTAGCCGCATTATCAGCATCGGCGCCGCGGCCGCGCGGGCGGATGCCTCCGAGCTCGCGGCGCTCGCCGTGAGCGATCAGCAGATGCGCCGCTACGTCGCGGCGCGGGACGCGCTGCGCCGGCCGCCGCCGATCATCGATTTCGTGAGGGCCGACACCGGCTCGGAGCGCTACTCGAGCGCCCTCGACAGTCTCTTCAAGGACCTGACCGGCAAGCCGCTCGACCCGGATGCGCTGGCGCGCCGCGTGACGGCGTTATATGGGCAGGGCGGGCTCGACACCCTCGACTATCAGGTGGTCGGCGACGAGAACCGCTATGGACTCGCGCTCGACGCACGCGAGAGCTCCATGGGACCGAACTACCTGCGCTTTGGCCTGAGCCTGCAGGATGACTTCCAGGGCAATGCCACCTACAACGCGGCGATGCGCTACGTGATGTCGAATATCACGCGTTCCGCGGGCGAGTGGGTTACGGATCTTCAGATCGGCAGTACCACGCTCGCGGCCACCGACCTGTTCCTGCCGCTGGCGCAGTTCTCGGGCTGGTTCGTGGATCCCCACGTCGCCACGGGATCCCACGACGTGATCGTGTATCCCCAGTCGTCTACCACGTCGATNNCGAACCAGACGCAGCTCGCGGAATATCGCGCCCACACCTTCAGCTACGGCACGGACTTCGGCTACCAGTTCGGCAACTGGGGCGAGATCCGCACCGGCGTGCAGCGCGAGGAGGATCATTTCGTGCTGGAGATCGGCGACCCCAACGATCCCAACCTGCCCCTGCAGACCACGACGAATTACGAGCCGTTCTCGCTACGGGATTATTTCGTGCGCTTCTCCTACGATCGCCTCGACGATGTCAACTTCCCGCACAGCGGCCAGCAGGCGGTGCTGCAGTACAGCGCCAATCGCAACGTGGAAGGTCCGGCGCAGGCGTCCGACCAGGTGACACTCAACTACATCGCGGCGCACTCGTTCGGGCGTGACACGCTGGTGTTCTCGGCCTCCGGCGGCGAGACGCTGGAGAAGCAGCAATCCGACATCAATCTGTGGTTCCCATTGGGAGGCTTCCTCAACCTTTCGGGATTGCGCGCGGACTCCCTCTCGGGGCCGGACTTCGGCATCGCGCGCCTCCTTTATTATCACCAGATCGGGCGCGGTGGCCCCGGGTACTTCGACGTGCCGACTTATCTGGGCATGTCCTTGGAGATGGGCAACGTCTGGGACCAGCGCTCGCAAGCGAGCCTGAACAGCACGCGCAAGGACGCGAGCGTGTTCCTGGGGATGGACACCTTCCTGGGACCGGTGTACCTCGCGAGCGGCTTTGATCAGAGCGGCAGCCAGGCGTTCTACCTGTTCCTCGGCAGGACGTTCTGAAGCGCGCCCTTCAGAGCGGCTTGCGGTAGACGACGAACCCGGAGAGGTTGGCGACCTGGTCGTAGAGTTTCATGGCCACCTTGTTCGACTCGTGCGTCAGCCAATACAGTCGGGCTGAGCCGGCGAGTTTCGCCTGCTCGCAGACCGCGCTGATGAGGGCGCGTCCTACTCCGGTGCCGCGCTGCTCCTGCACCGTGAACAGATCCTGCAGGTAACACGTGGGTTCAATGCCGATGGTGGTGCGGTGAAAGAGATAGTGCGCGAGCCCGACGAGCCGCCCGTCGCGCTCGGCAACCAGCGCACGCACCGGCTCGTAGGCGTCAAAGAAGCGCGCCCAGGTCATGTTCGTGATGTCGGCGGGAAGTGTGGTATCACCGGCGCGCCCGTAAAAGGCGTTATAGCCGTGCCACAGCGGCAACCACTGCTCGAAGTCCGCGCGCACGACGGCACGGATAATTGCCGCGTCCGGGCCCGGCATCAGGCGTCGCCGGTGGGAATGATCGCGGCGGTCTCGGCCATCAGGACGATCACCCGCTCAGGTGCCCGCGTGCGGTGCAGGATGCCCCGGGGGACAACGAACCCTTCCTGAGGCTTAAGCTCAATCGAGCGCTCCTCGAGGTCGATGATGAAGTGACCGTCGAGAACGAAGAAAAACTCGTCATCCCGGTCGTGCTTGTGCCAGTGATACTCGCCCTGCAGCACGCCGAGGCGAATGACCGAGTCGTTCACCTTGCACAGGGTCTGGTTGTACCAGCGGTCCTTGCACTGGGCGACCAGTGCCGGGACGTCGATGATACGCAGCGCCTCAAACTTGACGTCGAGGTGCGTGGCGTAGGGTTGGNNGTCGGATACCAGTGCAGCCGCTGCCACTCGGGTCCGAGGAGCTTCCTGAACGGATCGCCCGCCGGGAGGCTCACGCGGACACCGTAGGGCCGCAGCTGCTCGGTCGGCGCCGCGCGCAGGTTCTGCGCCTGACTGATTCCCATGGCGCGAAAGCTTACGGTGCGGTGCCCCCGGCTCGCAAGCGTGCGCAAAGTGGCGAATTTACCGGCAGGACTTGAGTCGCGCGCGATCCATCCCCAGACTCACGTCCTCATGCGACGGAGGATGCACCATGGCGCTGTCACGCAATAAGTCGGTTCTGCCTGAAAAGGATAAGGCGCTCCCGGGACGTGCCGCGCCCCTGAAGGTGCCGGAGACGCATTTTGTGAACGGTCACCGCAGCGTGCCGCCGTTCCCCGCCGGGATGCGCGAGGTGGTGTTCGGGCTCGGCTGCTTCTNNTGTATTCGACCGCGGTCGGGTACGCGGGCGGCTTCACGCCCAATCCGACGTACGAGGAGGTCTGTACCGGGCAGACCGGCCACACCGAAGTGGTGCGGGTGATCTACGATCCGAAAAAGACCGGTTACCCGGAACTGCTCAAGGCGTTCTGGGAATCCCACGATCCGACCCAGGGCATGCGGCAGGGGAACGATGTGGGTACGCAATACCGCTCGGCGATGTACGCGCCGGATTCTCAATGGCGCGCAGCAGCGGAAGAGTCGCGCCGTGCCTACCAGGGGCGGCTCAGCGCGGCGGGAAAGGGGACGATCACGACGGAGATCCGCGACGCGCCCACCTTCTATTACGCCGAGGAGTATCACCAGCAGTACCTGGCGAAGAATCCGGATGGCTACTGCGGGCTCGGGGGATGTGGGGTTTCGTTTGAATCCGCGGAGTTACCGGTGGGTGAGAAGGCGTAGTGGCTGGTCTGACCCTGTTTCCTGCGTAGAGACAAGGGGTTACGGACCGTCTGATTCAAGACCCCGCGGTTTTCCGCAGGAAAACGCTGCTTGTTTTCGGCGCTGAGGTCTACCGAAAGTCTACCGATGATCTAGTCCTAGGAAAGTCCTCGGGGAAGGAAAGGCCTCCAAGACGCGGAACTTCTTGTTTTTGACCCATCATGTATGGTAGAAAAATAGGAAGTTCATAAGTCCCGGAGCTTTTTGTGGCCAAGCCTGCTGCTGACCTATATGTCGAGGTCTTCGACGTTAAGCGCCGCCTAAAATCCCTCGGGCTCACAGTGGACGTACTGCTGGACGCCGTCCGGGCAGGTTTCACGGGGCGGTCAACTTGTTCTGAGCTGGATCCTCCGATGTACCCCGGTCAGACCATGTGGGCGCATACGGTGAGGCGTCTCCGGCAATGCACGGCACCCATCGGATGGAAGCCGGACAATTCGAGCAATTACTGCGTGGCCTTGTCTCCCGAGGGCATAGCGATTGCGGTTGCGACGGGGGATGCGAACACGGGACGGCCTCATGCCATACCCTCAACCAGTTCGCCAAAGGGTCCATGCACCGTGGAAGCAGTTGCGCTGAACCAGCTACCGCTGGATCTCAGGTTGCCCGGTGAGGAGGAGCCCCCGCAACCGGCTGATGTCACACAGCGTCAGACCTGGTTACTGCTGATACATCTCGATCATTCAGAAGTTCGGGCAGAATTGTCGCTTCCGTCGGGTCTCGATGAACAAGATCGGGTTACTGGCTGGCGAGAGAGGATCATACTTCCATCCGTTGACTTTGATCCGAATCAGATCCAGCTGCCTCCAGATGACTCGGGCGACATCGATATCGATGTCAGGCGTCGTGCGTGATCAACACGGAGCAGGTCGCAAATCCCGCTCGTCTGGAATTAGCTCGCCGACGGCGAGGACTTAGCAAAACGAAGCTTGCAGAGCTTGTCGGCGTAGAGCTGAGGACCATTTCGGCCTACGAGAAAGGAGAGTTTTCCCCTTCGCCCGAGACACTCAAGGAGTTGGCCAACCAGCTACGCTTCCCGATCGAGTTCTTCTTCGGCCCAGACCTTGAAATCCCGAATACAAGAGTTGCGAGCTTCCGCGCGCTCTCGCGCATGTCTGCTGGCGAGCGAGATGCTGCGTTGGGAGCCGGTGCCATTGCACTGTTGTTGTGCGACTGGCTTGATCGGAAATTCACTTTACCGAACTGTGATATTCCCGATCTCCAAGGTGAGGAACCAGAATCCGCGGCGGAGATACTGCGCGGTCAATGGAATCTGGGTTATCGACCCATAAAGAACTTTATCCATCTCTTGGAAGCGCACGGGGCACGGGTGTTTTCTCTCGCCGAGGATACTCAACGGGTAGATGCGTTTTCGTTCTGGAAAGCCGACCGACCCCTAATATTCTTGAATACCGCGAAATCCCCTGAACGCAGTCGGTTTGATGCGGCACACGAGTTGGGACATCTCGTGCTTCACAAGCACGGCGGGCCACACGGGTTATCCGCGGGACAAAGCGTTGAGGATCAGGCGAACGCCTTTGCGTCAGCCTTTTTGATGCCTGCATCGAGTGTGTGGGCAACCATTCGCAGCACACCCACTGTCGCACAGCTCATCACCTACAAGAAAAAGTGGATTGTTTCCGTCGCCGCGCTTCTGTACCGACTATGGAAACTGCGTGTTGTATCTGACTGGCAATACAGGTCCATGTGCATCCAGATAGGTGAGTTTCGGTCTAAAGAACCGGAACCGGCGGAACGGGAATCCTCGCAGGTGCTACGCAAGGTGTTCAATTCGCTTAGAAGCGAAGGAGTTACCAACACTGACGTTGCCCGTGAGCTTAGTGTCCATCCCAGTCAACTCGAGGAACTCGTGTTTGGAATGATTGTGGCAGAGTCTTCAACGGCGACTCATTCTGATCGACATACACGACCACGTCCGAACCTGCGGATCGTCAAGTAAGGGCTGGTTCTCCCACCTAGGATCCACGGCTTGAACGCGAAGGAGTTCGAGGAGATCGGGCATACGGGGGGTCAGGTGACATTTCATATTGTCACCGGTGCAGACGGTCGCCGTGGTTATCAGGTTGGCTTCCACCATCAGCGACCCGTAGCGGCGTCTCTATTCGCGGTGTATGCCTTACCCCAAGGAATCGTCGTTGCCCCGCTGCCGATGGGTGGAATTGGATCTCCGTGGCCGCCGCCACCTGTGCCCGGTTGCTTCCCGGTCTTCATTGCGTCCGATTCAGAGGGCATGTTCGGCCACAAGTGTCCCGAGTGCGCAAACTATTGGCGGGCACGTTTCAGCTCGTCGATCTGCCCTTACTGCGGTTTCCACGGTAACGTTCAGGATTTCCTCACCGACGCTCAACGGCGGTACGTCCGCCAGTACTGCGAGGTGCTCGAGAACGCACTGACTTCCGAGCAAGACGGCGACCATGTGATCGATATGGATGCTGTCGCCGATGCTGGCGGCAAGGATGCTGAAAAGCCACCTTTCTACTATTCCGAGGAGCGGCAGCAGCATCATTTCAAGTGTTCGGCGTGCGATCAGGCGACAGACATTCTCGGCAGATATGGGTACTGCTCCGTCTGCGGCACCCGAAACGACCTGGCCGAGTTTGAGAAGGACATCACGCGACTGCGGGATCGCATTAACGCGGATGGCGCCTCCTACGAATCCTGCTGCAAAGATGCAGTTGCAGCGTTCGATTCATTCGCCGCGCAGTACGCCAAGCAGCTGACGCGCCTCGTGCCGATGACTCCTGCAAGGGTCAACCGCATCGAAACGATGAGATTTCACAACGTCGAAGTCGTTCATCAGGGATTCAGGGGCACGTTCGACATCGACATCCTCGCCGGGTTCAGTGCTGCCGATGCCTCGTTCGCCAAGCTGATGTTCCACCGCCGTAACGTCTACGAGCACAACGGGGGCGAGGCGGATGCGAAGTACATTGCTGACAGCGGCGATACGACGGTCAGGGAGAAGCAAATGCTACGTGAGACTCGCGAGAGTGCTCATCGGATCGCTGGGCTCGTGCAACGGATGGCGACGAACCTGCATCGTGGGTTCCACGAGATCTTCCCGCCGATCGCAGGACCCATCGAGCGGCACGCGCGTCACCTGTTGCAGCTGCTTGATGAAAGCTTCCGAGCCCATATGTGCGCGCCTACCGGGGCATCAGCCTGCCGGATCCGCTNNACATACGCAACTACGGGTTACCAAGGCGGGGGTCGCCTTCATTTCATCAACCGATGTCGGCTCCGACCGAATCGACGGGCTCGCGTTTCGCCTCGAAACCTTCAGTGCGGGCACTGATCATGTCGGCCCGGCGGCCGCACAGGATTCGGACTGGGTGAATCGAATCCATAAGGTCCTGAAGGACAATTGGCCAGAACCGTCAGATTCGTACATCGACTTATTCTGACGCTCGCTTTTCGATACGGCTTCGCGGAAATATCTTCGAACCAATCAAAGAATCCGATCCCTGAATGCGGCCGACCGGCTCGCGATTGCTAAATAGCTCTGTGACGAGCGTCACTCTCTGTGGCAGGNNGAGCCAGTAAATGTAAAATCGATCCCCTTGGGGTTAGGGCCCGTGAAGAACGAACGGTTCCGTTCTGCCACCTTCACGGGCTTACTCTTTGTGGACGGTTGATATGGACCACGTGATGTCGGTGTGGAAAGGTGTCCACGACAACGCTGTAAAAACACTCGGACCTGGTGACTGGAACTGGGTTCTCGAACAACTCGAAAAGCCAACAGAGACGGAAGACAAGTATTCCGTCTTCCTCTTCAACCTCACGCGCTTTGATGCAACTGCAAAGAAGACCGGCCTGTTCGTCGAGGATCGCGTCACAAGAAAGCTAGAGGATCAGCGCAGAGGCGACAACATCGTCGAAGTGACCGGTCTCCTCATCGATTACGACAACGAGAGCCAGTTACAAGAGCGCTGGTCGATGGATGCGGTGGCCGAGCGCTTCAAGGAATACACGTATCTCATGTATTCCTCGCATTCCTACTGGAAGAACGCACCCGCCATCGAGCGCTTTCGTCTCGTGCTGCCCTTTGCCAAGCCGCTTATGATCCGATCGATGGATGAGGACTGGTATCCGTATGTGCCGGCGATCCAGAAATTTATCGGATACGAGGACGCCAAGGAGTGAACCGCCCCGGCTTCTCCGGAGACTTTTTGTTGAGAGTCATGCGGCCAATGCCACTGACTCGTGTTGCTGATAATACGCTTGCTCGAACTCTGCTGGAGGAACATCCCCGATGGGCTCGAGCAAGCGCCGGTTGTTGAACCAGTCGATCCATTCCAGGGTTGCATGCTCGACAGTCTCCAGGCTTCGCCAAGGGCCGCGACGCCAGATGACCTCGGCCTTGTACAACCCGTTGATGGTCTCTGCCATCGCATTGTCGTAGGAGTCGCCAGTGGTTCCCACGGATGCCTGTATCCCGCACTCAGCCAGTCTCTCGCTGTATCGGATAGACAGGTACTGCGAGCCCCTGTCGCTGTGATGGATCAGCCCTTGCTTGTCGGTCCTGGCATGCAGTGCCTGCTCCAGGGCGTCGAGCACCAGTTCGGTCTTGACCGATCGACTCACTCGCCAGCCCACGATCATGCGCGAGTAGACATCGATGACGAAGGCGACGAACACAAAGCCCTGCCACGTGGCCACGTAGGTGAAGTCCGCCACCCACAACTGGTTCGGCCGCGTGGCGACGAACTGGCGATCAACAAGATCCGGCGGTCGAGGCGCGCCAAGATCCGGCTTGGTCGTCTTGAACGCCTTGCCACGCCGAGCGCCTTGCAGGCCCATCTGCAGCATCAGCCGCTCGACCGTACAGCGGGCGACACGGATCTGCTCGCGGTTGAGCTGCAGCCACGCCTTGCGTGCGCCATAGACGCAGAAGTTCTCGTGCCACACGCGGGCAATCTGCGGCTGCAGCTCCAGGTCACGCCGCGCTCGGGCAGGCAGGCGCGCAGGATCGGCTTGCCGTGCCTTGCTCTCGCAGTACATCGACGGGGCGATCGGCAACTCGGCGCAGATCGACTCGACCCCATACTCGTCGCGGTGTGCGTCGATAAACGCCACCATCACTTCTCGCGGCGGTCGAGCTCCGCCTGGGCAAAATACGCTGACGCCTTGCGCAGGATCTCGTTCGAGCGCTTGAGCTCGCGGTTCTCCCGTTCGAGATCCTTGAGCCGATCGCGCTCCGTCGTGCTCAAGCCTGCCCGCTTGCCCAGATCACGCTCGGCCTGCGTGACCCACCGATGCAGGGACTGGGCTGCGCAGCCGATCTTGGCTGATACCGACATGATGCTTGCCCACTGTGAGCCATGCTCCGCCTGCTGCTCGAGCACCAGGCGGACAGCCCGCTCCCGCACTTCCATCGAATACCGTTTCGCTGTTCCCATAGACTCCATCCTCTCTCATAGTGGAATCTCCGGGAAAGCCGGGGCGGTTCAGGCGTCCTCGTTCGTGCCGGCAACCTGAACCTGCAGT
>PMHN01000162.1 GCA_003156695.1 Gammaproteobacteria bacterium | reverse complement strand
GCGAGTAGACCGACAGCGCCGTGCTGTAGACACCCGCGCCAAGACCATCGGCGGCCCTCTGCAGCCGGTCATAGCGGCCCGTAGGCAGGGTTTCCGCGAGGACCACTGAAATCACCGGCATGAGATGCCCGTCCTCGAAGTGCGTGATGCCGTACTGCGCCTGCAGAGTCAGATCGCCCACTCCCACCTGGGAGCTGTTGTCGGCTCCGGGGGGCTCGTTGTAGCCAAAGCGCGGAATCACCCCGACTGCGAAGCGGTCAGTGACGCTGTAAATGAGGTAGCTCTGGGAACCCAGGTCGTGCCCTCCCGCAATGGGATGATGTCCACCGCTCGCATCCAGCTCTCCGGTGCTCATCACGTCGTACAGGTACGGCTCGAACAACACGTGACCCGCGGGCATGGTCGCGGCCGAGGCCGCCAGCAGCGGCCCGGTCCACCACGCGTCATCGCGCGACTCATCGGCCTGCGCCGTAGCACACAGCATCAGGCCCAGGAAGCTCAGGATTCCCCAGCGCACGTTCAACCCTCCAACACCGCTGCACTCAGCTGCCGCGCCGAGCAGTGCGAACTATGTCACATGTCAGCCACGATTAACTTCGCGTAACAAGGGTCAGCAATCGGCAACCTGCGACGTTGGTAACGCTCAGACAGCCGACGACTTTGGCTTAATACCGACCATCGAAATCTACTCCCTAAGGAGGAAAGTTCCATGTTGAAATCCGTACGCACCGTTCTGACCGTCGCCGCGGCGAGCTTCGCGTTGAGCGGCGTTGCCACCAACGCCATGGCCGAGACGCAGTGGCAGAAGGATCACCCGCGCCGCACAGAAGTGAACAAGCGCCTGAACAATCAGGACAAGCGCATTCACAATGAAGTGAAGTCCGGCCAGATCAGCAAGGGCCATGCGGCGCAGCTGCATCACGAGGACCACGCGATCCGCACGGAAGAGCGCACGATGGCGAGCACCGACGGGGGCCACATCACCAGGCCCGAGCAGAAGGCGCTCAATCAGCAGGAAAACCAGGTCAGCAACCAGATCGGCCGCTAACACGGCAGCGCTTCGGCGGGGGCGTGCGTCTTGCGCTCCCGCCGCCCTTGGTTCATGCCCGCAGCGAAAACGGCGTGAAATTCGTGCCACTATCGTAGTAATCCTCCTGTTCCGCGCGCTTGAGGAAAGCGACGACCCGGTAGGTCACGGGCGTCATCACTACCTCCCACGCCGACTTCAGTACGTACTGCGTGGTGGTGACCGTCAGGAGGTCCGTGCCCTTCCACAAACCCGCAAATGCGATGGTGTAAAAGAGCCCCGAATCCACCAGCTCCCCGCACAGCGTCGAACCGATGATACGCGTCCACAGCCAGCGCCCCCGCGTCAGGAGTTTCATCTTCGCCAGCACGAAACTGTTGACGAACGAGCCGCACCAGAAGGCGATGATGGACGCGCAGATGATGCGCGGCGTGTTGCCGAATATCTCCTCGACCGCCGGCTGCTTCGCGCGCCAGAAATCCGCCGGTGGCAGATGCACGATCACCGCCGCCATCACGGCCGCGAAGACCAGAGCGGCAAAACCCGCCCATACGCAGCGCCGGTCGCGCGCGTAGCCATACACCTCGGTGAGGATGTCGCCGAAGATGTAGGAAATGGGAAAGAACAGCACCCCGGCCATGAAGGTGACGGGGCCGATGAGGGGTACCTGTACGGTGGATACCTTGGCGGGGCCGATGAGGTTGGCGCACAAGAGCACGCACACGTACGCGCCCAGGATCAGGTCATAGTAGCGGTAGTTTTTCACGGCCGCGCCGCGGGCAGCACCGTCCCGCTGACCTCGCCGAAGCCGATGCGCGTGCAGCCCTCGCGCGCGCACCAGCCGCGCAGCGTCACGCGATCCCCGTCCTCCAGGAACGTGCGCGTCTCGCCAGAGGCGAGCGTCAGGGGTTGCTTGCCGCCGGCACTCAGCTCCAGCAGTGACCCGGCTTGCGCCGGCAGCGGGCCGGATTGCGTGCCGCTGCCCAGCAGATCCCCGGGCTGCAGGTTGCAGCCGTTAACCGTGTGGTGCGTCACCATCTGCGACACCGTCCACCATGCCTCGCTAAAGCCCGAATGCGAGAGCCGCAGCGGCGGCGCCCCTGCCGCACGCATGCGCTGCGTCTGAAGCCAGACTTCGAGCTGGATGTCGATGGCGCCAGCGCGCTGCAGCTCCGGGCCGGCGAGATACGGCAACGGCTGGGGTTCTTCCGGTGGCCGCGCCCACGGCAGCCGAAATGGTGCGAGGGCCTCGAGCGTCACCACCCAGGGCGAGACGCTGGTGGCGAAGTTCTTACCGAGGAAGGGCCCGAGCGGCTGGTACTCCCATGCCTGGATATCGCGTGCCGACCAGTCGTTCAGTAGGCACAGTCCGAACACGTGCTGCTCGGCTGCAGCAAGCGGTATGGCTGACCCGAGTGGGTTGCCGCGGCCGATGAAGACGCCAACTTCGAGCTCGTAGTCAAGCCGGCGCGTGGGTGCGAGCCGCGGCTCCTGATCTCCCGGCGCCAGCACCTGCCCCTGCGGTCGCGGGAAATCAAATCCCGATACGCGGATCGAGGACGCCCGGCCGTGGTAACCGATGGGCACCCATTTGAAGTTTGGCAGCAGCGGATTGTCGGGCCGAAACAGCCGCCCGACAGCCGTGGCATGGTGGATCGATGCGTAGAAATCCGTGTAGTCGCCGACATCGGCGGCGACGCGGTACTCGACCGCGTCTTGCGCCACCAGGGCGGGACGCAAGCGCGCCTCGTGCGCAGATCCCGTGCGCAGTGCCGCCGACAGCGCCTCGCGCAGCGCCGCGGACGCCTCGTGCCCCATTGCCATGAAGGCGTTCAGCGACCCTTGCATACAGGCGGCGGCCGCCTGCGCCGCGAGCCCCTGCAGCACTCCCAGTGCGCTCACCGCCGCAAGATCGAGGACCGCATCGCCGATCGCCACGCCACCACGGAACGCCTCGCGGCTGCCCGCACGACGGAACGCCGCGAACGGCAGATTCTGGATGGGAAAATCACCCCCGGGCTCGTTCGCCGAATTCACCCAGCTGCGAAGCTGCGGATCGTGAGTCGCGTTCGCGGAACTCACGCCCGGCGTCCCGCACCACCGGCACGCCGCCCGCGCTTGCCGCGCGCCGCGCGCCTGGCGGGCGCCGGTGCCACCCAGTCAGGCGAGAAATTCTTCGGCAGCTCCCGCCACGCGCGCGCGTAGCCCTTTTGCAGCTGCGGGGCCTCGAGTGCCAGGCGTGTCGGGCGGATCACGGCGCGCGTCTCGAACATGAACGCCATGGTAGCGGGGATGTACACCGGCCGTGAGGTATCGGCGCGCAGCGCCTTCTCGTAGGTGGCCGCATCCGGTCCGTGGCCGCTCATGCAGTTGTGCAGCGACGCCCCGCCGGGCGCAAAGCCGTCGGCCTTGGCATCGTATACGCCGGTAATCAGGCCCATGAACTCGCTCGCGACATTGCGATGGAACCACGGCGGACGGAAGGTATTCTCCGCGACCTGCCAGCGCGGCGGAAAAATCACGAAGTCGATGGCATCGACCCCGGGCGTGTCGCTCGGTGACTGCAGCACGAGGAATATCGAGGGATCCGGATGATCGTAGCTCACCGAGCCGATGGTGTTGAAACGTCGCAGATCGTACTTGTAAGGCGCGTGGTTGCCGTGCCAGGCGACGACATCCAGCGGCGAGTGAGTGATCGGCGCCGACCACAGTCGGCCCGCGAACTTCGCGATGAGCTCGTAGTCCCCCTCGCGGTCCTCGTACGCGGCCACGGGGGTGAGAAAGTCGCGCGGATTTGCCAGCCCGTTTGAGCCGATGGGGCCCAGATCCGGAAGGCGCAGCGGCGCGCCGAAGTTCTCGCAGATGTAGCCGCGGGCCTCGCGCTCCAGAAGCTCGACCCGGAAACGCAAGCCGCGCGGTATCACGACAATTTCCTGCGGCCCGGCCTCGATGATTCCGAGTTCGGTGGCGATGCGCAGGCCGCCAAGCTGCGGCACCAGCAGCAGCTCCCCGTCGGCGTCATAGAAGAACCGCTCGTGCATGGAGCGATTGGCGACGTACCANNGTACCAGTAGATGCCGCAGCCGCCGTGCGCATCCGCTGAGCCGTTGCCCGCGATCGTGCGCAGGCCGGCGACGAAGTCCGTGGCCTGACGCGGCACCGGCAATGGATCCCAGCGCAACTGGTTGGGCGAGGGCGCCACCTCCTCGAAATGGTTGGTGATCCACCTGGCCTCGAGCGGCGCAAACTCAGCATGCACGGCCGCCGGCCGGATGCGGTACAGCCAGCTGCGGCGGTTGCTATGGCGCGGAGCCGTAAACGCCGTGCCCGAGAACTGCTCTGCGTACAGCCCGTAGGCGCAGCGCTGCGGGGAGTTGCGCCCCGCGGGCAGTGCGCCGGGCAACGCCTCGGTCGCGAAATGGTTGCCGAAACCGCTCTGGTAGCGCAGCGCTGCAGCGACGCTCTTCATGGTGCCGGGCCCTTCTTGTTTGGCGCAACGGTCGCGTGGCCCTATAATGGCACAAACGGTTGCGCACGCAACTGTCTGGAGAACACCGTGTCGCCGCGATCAACCCGCCAGGCCTCGCTGCAGCTAGCGCGCTTCGTGCCCTTTCGCCTCAACCGCCTGGCGGCCGCGGTGAGCCAGCACCTGTCGATCATCTATCGCGGGCGCTTCCGGCTTGAAATCCCGGAGTGGCGCGTGATGGCAACCGTCGGTCAGGACCCGCGTTGCACCGCGCAGCACATCGCCGCCAGCACCCGCATGCACAAGACCCGCGTCAGTCGCGCCATCGCCCACCTCATGAAGCGCGGACTCATCGAGCGCGTACCCCGGCCGGCCGACCGGCGCGAAATGCAGTTGCGGCTAAGCGCCGCCGGGCGGCGCATGTACGCGCAGCTGGTGCCGCTCGCCTTGCGGCGCGAGCGCNNTGCATGAGCGCGCGCGAGCTGCGCGGCTTCACCAGCGGCCTAACCCGTCTGGAGGCGTTTCTCGGTCTTGCCGTGGAATCCCCGCCATGACGCGCGTAACGCGAATGGCGCCGATGGCGGCCGTGATGCGGCGGCTCGCCACGCTGGCTATCACCCTATTCACTGCCACGGGACTGGCCGGCGCGCAGGCTCCCGTGGATGCGCGCTTTGCCACGCTTGCACACTCCGCGCTCCTGAGCATCGAGGCTGCGACGCTCGCACCGGGCACCCTCACCCTGCGCATCCGCCGCACGGCCGGCGAAACCGCGCTGGCAGCGGTACAGGTGCAGGCGGCAGCGCAGGGCAGAAATCTCCCGGTCACGGCCAACACGGATGGCACCTGGACCGTGGCGCTGAAGGACCCGAGCGGCAAGCCCCCGGGCAAACTCGATCTTGTGATCAGCCACGACGGGATCCGCGAACTGCTCAGCGGCACGCTGGCCGCACCTGCCGCCGGCACGGCCACCGCGTCGGCGGCGGGACTGCTGCGCGATCACAAGCAAATGGCCTGGTGGATTCTCAACATCGCGATCGTGTTGATCGCCGCGATCGCGATTTCGCGGCGCATGTCGTAGCGCGCGACCGGCCCTCCGTACCATCACGGCAGGCAGGCGTTCGCCAGGCGTGCGCGCGCCTCCGCGGCGCGTTTTTCGCACGTTCGGACCTCAGGATATGAAGTTGCAGTGGTATCCTCAAGACCCGCTCCAGCACCGGAGTTTGGTACCACTTCACGAGCTATGGATTTCAGCTTTGATGGCCAGGGAGCGCTGTACGAGCAGCTGGCACGTGCGCTGAAGCGCGCAATTCTCGACGGTC
>PMHN01000304.1 GCA_003156695.1 Gammaproteobacteria bacterium | reverse complement strand
AGGTGCCCGGCACCCAGAAGTAGCCGCCGCCGCCGCCCCACGCCCAGTATCCCGGTGTCCAGAAATAGCCCGGTGCAGGCATCGGTGGCGCCACGTACACCGGCAGCACCGGTGGGGCGAAGCTGACCGACACGAACACCGCCGCGTTGGCCGCCACGGGCAGCGTGGCGAGCAGCAGGCTGACGGTCATACCGCGGATCAGATTGCGCATGGGTTGGATCTCCTTCGCTTGAACCTTGACCGGGCGTGGCTGAACGCTTCCTGAATCTTCGCAGCCTGATACCACGCCCGGGTGGTCAAGCTCCTTGAACTCTTTCACCTTCTGCAACGCGCGCCCGGAACGCGGGTTGACGCCCCGGGGCGGCACGTGCGTCGCGAGCCCGTGCGTCGCGCGCCGGCGACAGGACCGTCAAAACCAGCTGTAGTTGAAACTGATGCTGACCCGCGCAGTGCTGGCGCGATGGGACGGCACCTCGTGCCGCAGCCAGCTTTCGAACAGCACCAGCTGCCCGGGACGTGCGGGCAGCGTCACCCACACGCGATTGCCCGCATCCGCTCCCGTGCGCGGCGGCGCCGCCATGAAGCGCTCCAGCCGCGGATCCTCGAGCTTCAATCCCGGGGAGCCCGCGGGCGTTGCGACGTAGTACGTTCCGCTGATGGTAGACAGAGGGTGCAGGTGCAGGCCGTGCACCGTGCCTCTTCCCATGAGGTTCACCCAACAGTCCGTCATGGCGAGCGCCCGGCCTTCCAGATCGAACTGCAGGCGGCGCGCAAAGCGCGCGACATGGCGGTCGAGCTCGCGCGCCAGCGCTGCGAACGACGGCGAATTGCGATGCATGCGATTCGCCGAGCCGTAGGAGGTGTAGCCGCCGGGGTAGTTGCGTGCCGACCAGCGCCTGCCCGCCGCGTCGTCTTCCTTAAGCTGCCGGCATTCTCGCAGCAACCGCCCGTTCAAGGCGCGCCAGTCCCGCGCGCGCAGCCGGTCGGTGTAAACAAGTGTCGGAAAAAGCGACTGTATACCCATGAGCGGTGCGCAGTATGCGTCGGTCCCGCTCAGGTGGTCTATGATCGCAGTTCAGCACCATGGCCGTTTCCACACCGACACCCGCACCCGCTTCCGTAGCCGCACCCGCGCCGCGCACTGCCGGTGCGGAGGCTGTGCAGCACTGGATCGGTGGTCGCGCCACAGGCGGCGCGAGTGCCCGCCAGGATGTCTTTGATCCGGCGACCGGGCGGGTCGCACGCCAGGTTCTCATGGGCAGTGCCGCGGACGTCGACAGCGCGGTCGCCAGTGCGCGCGAGGCGTTTTCCGCCTGGGCGAACACACCGCCGGTGCGCCGCGCACGTGTCCTCACGCGTTTCCTCGCCCGCCTCAACGAGGAGCGCGACGCGCTCGCGGCGCTCATCACCAGTGAGCACGGCAAGGTGTTCAGTGATGCGCAGGGTGAGGTCACGCGCGGTATTGAGATCGTGGAGTTCGCGTGTGGCATCCCGCAGCTGCTGAAGGGGGATTTCACCGACCAGGTGTCCACCGGCATCGACAACTGGACACTGCGACAACCCTTGGGGGTGGTCGCCGGCGTCACGCCCTTCAACTTCCCCTGCATGGTGCCGTGCTGGATGTTTCCGATTGCGATCGCCTGCGGCAACACCTTCGTACTGAAGCCGAGTGAACGCGATCCTTCGGCGGCCCTCCTCATGGCGCGCCTGCTCGGGGATGCAGGGCTGCCGGCCGGCGTGTTCAACGTCGTACAGGGCGACAAGACAGCGGTGGAGGCGCTGCTGGCGCATCCGGATGTGAAGGCGGTGAGCTTCGTCGGCTCCACGCCCATCGCGCACTCGATCTATCAGCGCGGCGCGCAGGCGGGCAAACGCGTGCAGGCCTTGGGCGGCGCCAAGAATCACATGGTCGTGATGCCGGATGCGGATCTTGATCAGGCGATCGATGCCCTGATCGGAGCAGCGTACGGCTCAGCCGGTGAGCGCTGCATGGCGATTTCCGTGGCGGTGCTGGTGGGCAACAGCGCTGAGCACGTCATGCCTAAGCTCGCCGCGCGGGTACGGCAGCTGCGCATCGGCAACGGCATGGACCGTGCAGCAGAGATGGGCCCGGTGATCAACCGCCAGGCACTCGAGCGCATCCGCGGCTACATAGAGGACGGCGTGGCGAATGGCGCGCAGCTGGTGGTGGACGGCCGCCGTGATCCGGCGAGCGGCGCGGCATTCACCGTCGCCGGCCACGAGGAGGGTTTCTGGCTCGGTGGCACGCTGTTCGACAACGTGACCCCGCAGATGCGCATCTACCAGGAGGAGATCTTCGGGCCGGTGCTCTGCTGCGTGCGCGTGCCGGATTTTGCCGCGGCCGTGCGGCTCGTCAACGCGCACCCGCTCGCCAACGGCGTCGCCTGCTACACGCGCGACGGCCACGTTGCGCGCGAGTTCGGACGCCGCATTGAAGTGGGAATGGTCGGGATCAACATCCCGATCCCCGTACCCATGGCGTGGCATGGCTTTGGCGGCTGGAAGTCGAGCCTGTTCGGCGATACGCATGNNTACGCATGCCTATGGCGAAGAAGGCGTTCGCTTCTACACGCGGCAGAAATCCATCATGCAGCGCTGGCCCGAAAGCACCGCCAAGGGCGCGGAATTCGCCATGCCGACGGTAAAATAACCGGGTGTCTGTGAACCTTTGCGGGCAGGTGCCACTCTATCAATGTCCGTGATGACGTAAGGAGGGATCGAACGTGCGTGTCATCAAGCTGTTGGGCGCCGGGCTGTTGGTGGGTGCGCCGCTGGCGGCTTGGGCAGTCGATCCACTCGGCTTCTACGTCGGTGTGGGCGCGGGCGAGTCCACCCTGCAATCGACCTCGCTCCTCCCGATACAGGTTTACGAGCACCCCACCGGCTGGAAGGTCTTCGCCGGCTGGCGTCCGATCGAGATGTTCGGCGCGGAAGTCGA